>CAYLYC010000009.1:0-15092 GCA_964387715.1 uncultured Eubacteriales bacterium
ATAATATTGGTTTTTAATAAAAAAATTCCGTTTTTTATTAAAAAGTGCTTGAAATCAAGGCGAAAATAGGGTATAGTATTCTTGCTGACAAAAAATATAGTATGTTTTTTGCGTAAAAATCACCGTTTTTTAATGGTGATTTTTCCATGTGTGTTTACATAAAAACCACGCTATTTTTGCTATATATTGCAGTGAAACTTCCAATTATTGATTTTGTTTTCCATATCTTGTGTCAGTCATAGTTTCCGTCATTCTATCATAACCTTACCATAGGACAAGGTTAGAAAGGATGTACATGATGAAGCGATTTCAAAAACAACAATGGGAACAAATCAAAAACTATGTGATTCGTAATTTTACCTTTGTTATGGTAATGCTGTCTTTGCTGATCGGCGTTTTGATGGGAGCATTGCTGATACGTGGAGGATCTTTTTCTGCGGTGTCCCGGTTTTCGGTTTCCTTTGAACAGTTTATCCAGACACGGCAGGAGGGCAGTTACGGTTCGGTTTTTATTCGGTCGTTTGCAACATCCTCTGTGTATTTGTTGGTGTTGTTTTGCTGCGGTCTGTTCGTTTACGGTTCACCCTTGTGTTATCTTGCTACCCTTATGCGGGGGTTGGGCTTTGGCGCTGTCAGCGGTTATTTGTACAGCACATACGGTTTAAAAGGCGTTGCCTTCACCTTGTTGGTTTTATTGCCGGCAACCTTTTTCAATTGTATTGTTTTGATCTTAGCTTCGAAGGAAGCGGTTCGGTTTTCTGCTTCAATGGTTACCGGGTACTTTCGTGGGTTTAGTTTGAATGTTGGTTCCCGGGATTTTAAACAATATCATAAACGGTTTTTCATTTTTCTTATTGTAACATTGTTCATTTCATTGATGGATGCGGGATTATCCACTGTGTTCATCCATGTTTTTGGATTTTAGAGAGGACGCAAAACGATGACGGACGTAAAAAAACAATTTGATATTTATTTATCGGATACACGGAATGCATCCGATAATACCCGTCAGTCGTACTTGCGGGATTTAGATCAATTTATGGCTTATCTTTCATCACGGAATATTTCGATTTATTCGGTGACAAATGAGCAGATCAAGAAATTTATACATACGTTAGAGGCAACCGGTTTATCCAAATCCACCTTAACGAGAATGGTTGCCACCTTACGCAGTTTCTATCGATTTGCCATCCTGAACGGCAGTATCAGCGAAAATCCTGCCATGGGCATTCGCATTGAGCCGGAAGAGAAAAAACTGCCGGAGATTCTGACCTCTCAGGAAATTGAACTGTTTTTAGCCCAACCGGATATCTCCGATTTGAAGGGATGCCGGGATAAAGCGATGTTAGAGTTGTTGTATGCTACCGGTATTCGTGTTAGCGAATTGATCGAATTGAATGTGGATGATGTGAATTTACAGTTGGGTGTTTTGTATTGCCGCAGCGGTAAAAAAGAGCGCATGATCCCCATTTATGACGAAGCCCGAGATGCGGTTGCCAATTATCTGAAACGGGTTCGCAACGCTGTGATTTTAGATTACCGTGAACCGGCGCTTTTTACCAATATGAACGGTTCTCGCATGACCCGTCAGGGTTTTTGGAAGATCGTGAAAGCGTATACGCAATCGGCGAATATTCAAAAGGATGTAACGCCTCACACCTTGCGACACTCTTTTGCAACCCACTTGTTGGAAAACGGGGCAGGGTTAAAGGATATTAAAGATATGCTTGGTCATAGCGATATTTCCTCCACTCAGGTGTATGCCAGGGTGGTTAAAGAACGATATAAGAATGTATATAAAAATTTCCATCCCAAAGCGCGTCGTTCCTAAGGGATCCGGAGGCAGACACAATGGCATTATTTGGTAATTATAATAAACCCGGTCCGGGTATTGATAAAAACAGCGGTTATGAAGTAACACGGCTTACCTTTTATTTTCAGTTGTTGGGGCGCAAATTCTGGAATTTGTGTGTGCTCAGCGTTGTGGTGAGCTTGTTTACGCTGCCTTATATCCTTTGCTGTTATGGGTTGTATCGTTTAACTGCATCGTTATCCTTTGTAGGGGTGTTTGGACAAGTATTCCATATTTTGATCTCCATGATACCCTTTTTGTTCTATGGTCCGGTGTTGGCCGCCGGGTTTAAGGTTGCCCGTGATTACGCCCGGGAAGAACCGGTGTTTTTGTTCCATGATTTTTGGAAAACATTCCGCTCTAATTTAGGAAAACCCATTGTTTTTTCGGCTTTGACCGGCTTTCTTACTTGCTGTATCGCCGTGGCATTGCCTTTTTATATGAATATGCCCGGTTTGGGGACGTACCTTTTCTTCCCCCTGTGTATGTTGGCGGCTATGGTGCTGATGTTCATGCAGTATTACATTTATACCATGGCGGTATCCTTTGAACTGTCTGTGAAACAGATATTAAAGAACGGCTTGATTCTTTCTTTCGTTGCGATTGGTAACAATTTGCTCACCTTCCTGGTGCTTCTGTTTGTTTTGTTGCTGTTGGCTTCTTTGTTTATATTAGCCATCTCCTATAGTGTGTTGTTCGGCTTTTTGCTGGTTGCCTTGGTATGTGTTGTCCCCGGATTTTGCTTGTTTTCCGTGTCCTTTATTACACATCCGGTATTGCAACGGTATATTGTAGAACCGTATTATGAGGCAAATCCCCAACAAACCTCTGCTGTATTGCAGCGCACCCCTTTGGATGAAGGTGAAAACGCCCCCAAAGAATTGCCCGAGTATGTATATCATAACGGCAGAATGGTTCACCGTTCCGTTTTGGAAAGTGAAAGTTTGTTTGACGACAATCAAAAAATAGGACCGGATAAAGAATAAGAAAAGACCGAGATGTTTGTGTGCATCTCGGTCTTCTTGTATTTAGTTGATCATTCGGTCAATGATGGTGTGAGCGGCTTCAATCAAAATGCCGCTGTTCTTTGCGGTGGCTTCGTTGAATACGCTGGGACCGTTCACCGGTTGATTGCTTCGGTAAAGCAAATAAGGAACCGGGTCAGACGAATGGGTCATAATGGAAAGGGGAGTGGGGTGGTCAGGCATGATCAAAAGGGTAAAATCATCAATGGCTTGTACTTCTTTGATTACAGGACCAAGGATTTTGCTATCAATAATCTCCAGGGATTTTACCTTGTTTTCCATTTCCCCACGGTGACCGCACTCATCCGGTGCTTCAACATGGATATAGACATAATCCTGTCCGTTTTTCAGCGCCTGAATGGCGGCGTTTGCTTTACCGTCAAAATTGGTGTCCATGTAACCGGTGGCGCCTTCCACTTCAGCCACCTCCATGTTGGCGCATCTGGCAATGCCTTTTAACAGGTCCACCGCAGAGATCATGGTGGCTTTTAATCCGGTTTTACCTTTAAAATCAGAGAGTTGGGGACGGGAACCTTGACCCCACAGCCAAATATGGGTTGCAGGACGTTTGCCGTTGGCAATGCGTTTCAAATTAACCGGATGGTCTTTTAAGATCGCATTGCTTTTTTCCATCATGTCAATCAATTGTTGGGCAAGGGGATCGGTATTTAAGTATTCGCCGATCACCCGACCGCTAATATCGTGGGGCGGGGTCATTTTGCCAATGTCAACCCTACCGTTTTTCCATACAAGACAATGACGGTAGCTGACACCGGGATAAAAATGGAAGATGTCATTGCCTAAACCTTCTTGTACAGCGGCAATCAATTCTTTGGCTTCGGCGGTAGAGATATCATCCGCACAATAATCCACCATGGTTTTGTTGCCAAAGGATGCATCATCGCTGAGCGTTACCAGGTTGCAGCGCATAGCCACGTCTGCATCTGCCAGATCAATGCCCATATTAGCAGCTTCCAGGGGGGAACGGCCGGTGTAATATACCTTGGGGTCGTATCCCACAACCGAAAGATTGGCAACGTCACTGCCGGGGGACATACCAGCCGGCACGGTTTGTGCCAGTCCCACTTCTGATTTTGGTGCTAACAGATCCATGTTGGGCGTGTTAGCATATTCCAACGGGGTTTTGTTCCCCAATGCTTCGATGGGGTAATCTGCCATCCCGTCACATAATAAAACGATGTATTTCATGTGTTTCACCTCATTGGTATTGTATATCATTGATCGCAAAAAAGCAACCAATGATTTAGTTTTCGTGATTGTTTTGATAATTTTTACAAAATTGTATGGGCGTCATGCCTGTTCGTTGCTTGAAAAACTGAATAAAATGGGAGTAATCATTAAACCCGCAGGCATCACAAACCTGACCAACACCTTCGCCCCCCAACAGCGAATGTTTTGCATTTTCCAATCGAACGTTCAGCAGATATTCGTAGGGGGAAATGCCGATATGTTTTCGGAACAGAGCGGATAAATAGGACCTGCTGATCCCGATTTTTTGGGCGATGGTTTCCAGAGTAATGGCTTGAGAATAGTTGTTGTGGATGTAATTCACCGCTTGTTTGATCATATCCGGATATTGTTTTTGATTCTTTTCGCTCATTGGTTTGCGGTATTCATTGTTGATTATGCGGAAGATCTGCAGCATTTTCCCAAAGACATACAGGTCTTGGTCAAATTTGTTGCTTCCCTCATATTGCTTGATGTCGAACAGCAGATCAATCATTTTGGAACGCTGATCCGGCGGCAACGTGATCACGTTGTTTTCGTAATCCTTTCGATCGTAGAAAAACGCAAAAAGATTATCGTGAACGTCGTTAAAAATATCAAAGTATTCGGGATAGTAAAATATAACAAACCGTTCCCACGTTGTGGGTTTGGATGCAACGAGATGAACCTCCTCCTTGTTGTATAACACGATATCCCCATATTGAGGGCGAATGGTTTTGTTGCCCAGCAAAATGGTGCAATCGCCTTGCAGGTGAATATAAATCTCACCACGCAAGATGCGGTTGGATCTCACGTTGATTTTTTTACTTGCCCGTTCCTTGGAATAACGGAATGACAAAATAGGTATATCAATATTGTTAATATATTTGAATACTTTTTTCTCAATATGAATGTTGGTCATTGATTTTCACCCATAAACGTTATTGACTCATGTATCGTTTCCGGTATTGATAAGGCGTAATACCCACCCGCTTTTTGAAAAACTGGATAAAATGAGAATAATCACCAAAGCCGGATGCAGAGCAAGCGTCGGCAATGTTTTCGCCGTTCGCCAGTTTTTGCTTGGCACATTCCAAACGGACGGTAAGCAGATATTCGTAAGGGGAGACGCCGATATACTTTTTGAACAGGGTCGAAAGATAGGATTTGCTGATGTTAGCGTGATCGGCAATGGATGCGAGGGTAATATCGTGTTGGATATTCTTGTTAACGTAGGAAATGATCTCATTCACGATTTTGGGGGTAACGTCCTCTCTGGGGGAGGTGTTGGGATGTAAATATCCGTAATTCACCAGTTGTAAAATTTCCAGGAATGCTTTAAACAACTGGAGATTCTGATCAAAGTCGTTTGAGCCCACGTATCCGTTGGTCTCGGCTAAAAGATGCAATAACTTTTTGCGTTTGCCTTCTGGCAGACGAATGTAGTTGTCCTGGTATTTTTTTCGTTCGTAATAGAAATTCAGTAAATTTTCCGGTACGTCATCCAAAAAATTAAAATAATCCGGTGAGAAGAACAGAACGTACCGCTCCCAGGATGTGTTGGTTTCAATGGTGCTGAAATGAATTTCGTCCTTATTGTAGATCAGGATGTCACCCTCCTTCAGGCGATACATGGTATCTCCCACAAAGAATACCCCGTCCCCTTGAAGGTGAACATAGATCTCTGCACGGGAAGGGTGCATAAATCTTACGGACGTCTTTGATATAATAGAGTCTTTCGAATAACGAAAACAGATGGCCGGTAACTTGTTGTCGGAGGACTGAAAATTATAGATCTTTTTTTCTTTCCGTATGTTGTTCATACCAAATTTCTCCAGTATCATATTTTTATGCTATTTGATAACATTCTTATGTAATTGACCATCGAATGTTGTTATAATTATAATATAATTGTTGGACAAATGCAACATAAATTGTCAATTAGTTTTGTATCGGCAATTCATCATTTTATTGGAGGGAATACATAATGAAAACCAATCTTACAAGAATTGTGTGTCTTATCTTGGTACTCATGACGGCTTTCTCGGTTTTTGCTGGTTGCTCTAAAGAAGATGATACCACCAAAACCCCCACTGCCACAGATACCCCCGCAGTTGAACTGCAAGACGACATTATTGTAGAAGTCGATGAAGATGCTCCTTACGCAATCGCTGAAGATCAGGAAGAAATCTTCCTGAAAGCAGAAGACGACGGTTCTATCGTGCTGGTTGTGCCCGAAAAAACCACCGTTGAAGCATTGCTGAAGGTTGTTACCGCAAAGGACGGCTACACTGTGAAAGTAGTAGACGCCGAGGGTAAGGAAGTTACCGACGCTGCAACCGCAGTTGCAGACAAAATGGTACTGAACGTTGTGAAGGATGGGGAAGATACTGCTGAAGTTACTTTGACCATTTCTGTTCTCACCGAAAAGGAAATTCAATCCATCCAAAAGGAACAACAAGAAGTGGATAAAAACAACCAAAATGTTCCTTCCACAACCAGCACCACCTCCAAAGTCAACAATACTACCAACAATAATAACAACACCAATAACACCGCAACCACTTCTGAAACCATTGTTTTGCGGTCGATCTGGATTTCTCCTTATACCGCTTCTGATGCTACCGGTCAGGTTTGGCAATCTTTGTTCAAGACCATGAAAAGTAAGAAAGGTATTGAAACCTCCATTATCAATCTGGACGGTAACACCGCAACCGACACCATCGTAAAAGAAGCCATGGCTGGTAAGACCGACGTTGATATCTACGAAGTCAGCGCATACATTGCCCGTTGTGCCGCCCGTCAAGGTGTGCTGATCAACCTGCAAAACTCCAAAACTTTGAACAAATCCTTGTTCAGCAATGCGGGTACTACCTCTATGACCTTTGGGAATAATGTATACGGTGTTGCCATTGATTATAACGCCACCAGACCCATGGGTGTTATCTATAACAAAGACCTGATTAAAAAGTACGCCTCCAGTTATGATATTGAAAAGTTGTACAAAGAAAAGAAATGGACCTTCGAAACCTTCAAAGAATTGGCGAAAGCATGTACCGTTGATACCAATGGCGACAACAAGCCCGACGTTCACGGTTTGACCTCCAATACCAACGTGATCGGTATGGCGCTGACTGCCAACGCCGGTGGTACTGCCTTGATGAAAAACGGAAAGGTTGAAGCCACCATGTGTAGCGATGCCGGTATTGCCGCTTTGGAATGGATGAAAGGCATTTATAAAGATGATAAGAGTTGGAAATACTTCGCAAGTATCAAAGACAGTGTGAACTATTTTGCCACCGGTCAATCTGCTATGTTTGCTTCCTGGTTGAGCTACTACACCGACATCGTTGCGAAAGCAAACTTTGATATTGGTTTTGTTCTGATGCCCATCGGCCCCAACCAAACCGACTATATCACCGGTCAATATGACGCTCGGTTCTATATCGTTCCCAATACCAAAGCCGATCGTTTGGACGTTATCGGTACTTGGCTCAACGAGGTGTCCGGTGTCTCCGGTAAACTCATCAACATCGAACTGAAAAACATGGCTCGTAATGGCTTGGACGCCACCGCTCAAAACATTTATAAATGGACCATGAGCAACGCCACTCCTGAATATTCTTCCGGCGTATTTTCCACCGATATTTCTTCTCAGGTAGATAGTTGTGTAACCGCTTCTTCCAAATCTCCCACCAAGGTTATGAACTCTATCAAGAGTAAGGCACAAAAGGAATTGGATGACTTTTTCAATCCTTTGTATTAATATTAAATGGAGGTAAGAAACATGAAACGCTTAATTAGTTTATTGCTTGTTGTTGGTATGGTGCTTTCTGCATTTGCCATGGCAGCAACCGCCGAAACCGATCAAACTGCCGGTTTTGTCATTGACGGCGTATTGGATTCCTATTACCTGGATGACAAGGATGCTGAAAACTTGTACTACTTCCCGATATTGGATGGTTACGCCAAAACCGGTGCAAGTATGGGTTCTGCCCCTTATACCGAGGCAGAAACCGATGCAGTGGTTTACACCGCTTATGATGACGATTATGTTTATTTCTACATCAAAGTATGGGATGACGATCTGGTTGACTGGGCGGATGAAAACGGAAAGGTAAAGCCTGATTACGAGGGAACCGACTCCAGCGCCGGTGACTCCATTGAGATCTGGTTCGATCCCGACCCCAAATCGGTTGAGATCTACAGCGTTTTGAATAGCTCCACCGGTCAAGAAGACGACCGTTTCTTTGCACAGACCAACGATGCACGTCAAGGTGATATTCGTTTCCGCCTGCAAGGTAACGACTTCTTTATGGATGACTTCAAAAGTTTGAATAAACCCGGTTACGGTGATTCTTTGCTTGGTGATTATTTGTACGACAAGTCAAACGTGTATCCCTTCCATTTCAACAATGAACCTCATTACATCGAAGCAACCGGTATCACCATCTCCTCCGGTTACGGTGTGGAATGCCGTTTGCCCAGAAACGATGATGAAACCAACTATTACCGTTTTAACGTGGCTGTAAACAACTCCGCTTTGCTGGATCAAAACCGTTACGCCTTGGCTTTGGGTGCTGCATGGTGGTTGTCCTATAACGGCACTGCTTCCGTTGAATATGATGACGCCAATAACCCCTTCTTGAGTGTTGACCCCACGCCTACTCCTACTCCCACTCCTACTCCCACTCCTACTCCTACGCCTGTTACCACACCCGGTGATGTTAACGGCGACGGAAAAGTTGATGCCGGTGACGCATTGGTGATGCTGAAATACGCCGTTGGTAAAGAAGAACTGACCGATGAACAAATTCTGGTTGCCGACTTGGATGGCAACGGAAGAGTGGATGCTGGTGATGCACTAATGGCATTAAAGATCGCCGTTGGTAAAGCATAATATCCTTTATAATGAGAAAACTGCCAATTCTTTATGGGTTGGCAGTTTTTTCATGCCTGTATGAACGTTTTACCGCAACCAAAGTGAATTTCGCTTGACAAAAAGGTAGGGGAAGAGTATAATTCTTGAGAAGTATTTTATGGGGGGATTCCAATGAAAAAGAAAATTTTAGCCACCATACTGTGCGCGGCCTTTTTGTCAGTGATGCTGTCTTCTTGCGGCGGTGGGGATGAAACAACACCGGACGGTGACGTGGATTTGTTAAAATCACAGCAGACGACCACAAGTCAGCAAACGAAACAGAGCAACGTGGTTGCAACCGTTAAGGAAACGGTCATGTTTGAGAATGACGATATCAAAGTTACCGCATTGAGTCTGACATCCAATCAATACTATCACATCCTGAACCTACAGATCGATAATAAAACCGATAGTGATCTGTACGTTATGGCGTCCCGTACCGCAGTGAACAGTTTTGTGGTAGAGCCGTCGATGGGTGTGGATGTGCCGGCGAACGGTACAGCAAACGGTGAGTTTAGAGTTTACCTTGATGATGTGGATGCCGGTGTGATCGCCGACATTGAAACAAGATTTTCCTACACCAACTCCAATTATACCATGAACAGAAAGACAGAGCGTGTAAAATTGGAGACCTCTGCGGCGGCTACTTTTGATTACTCCTATGATGAGAGCGGTACGGTTCTCTACGATGCAAAGGGCATCAAGATCATTTGCCAGGGCTTTAATGACGATGGAAACCCGATGATCTATCTGTCCAGCACCGGTGAATTGTCCGAAGGTTGCTGTGTGACAGTCAATAAGATCTATATTAACGGCAAAGAGGGTTACTCCGACTATTGTGAGTGGGTATTCACAAATACACGCAACTTTGCAGAGATGGAACTGGACGATGAAGATCGGGACGGCAACGAACTTGGCGAAGTGAAAAGTTTGAAGGTATCCTTTAGAATCAATAAGGAAAATATGGCAGATACCAGACCGGTCGAAACTGAACTGGTGGAAATTCCTGTAAAATAGAACATTTGAATCAAAGCGCAGGGCGACGAAAGCCGTGCGCTTTCGATTTTTCTGTGAAAAAATCTTCCCTGCCCTTTTAATTTGCAGAAAATTGTGATATAATATGATACTGAAAATTTATGCGTACAAATAACCGCATTTGGCTGTAAAAAGACCCCAATGGTTAATTCTTTAAAAAGGAGGTTTTACCGTGGATCATTTCGAATTGGTGGCTCCCTATGCACCCACAGGCGACCAGCCGGAAGCCATTGAAAAACTGACCGATGGCATAAAAAACGGCATAAAAGAGCAGGTTTTGCTGGGCGTTACGGGTAGCGGTAAAACCTTTACCATGGCAAATGTTATAGCAAAGGTCAATAAACCTACTTTGGTACTGGCCCATAATAAAACCCTTGCCGCACAGTTGTGCAGTGAATTTAAGGAGTTTTTTCCAAACAACGCTGTGGAGTATTTTGTCTCATATTATGACTATTATCAGCCGGAGGCGTACATCCCCGGTACAGATACCTATATCGAAAAAGATTCTGCGATCAATGATGAAATTGATAAATTGCGCCATTCGGCAACCTCTTCTTTAAGTGAACGCCGTGACGTGATTATTGTAGCCAGCGTTTCCTGTATCTACACCCTGGGAAACCCCATTGATTACCGGAATATGGTAATTTCTCTTCGTACCGGCATGGAAAAGAGCAGAGATGCTTTAATTGCCAAGTTGGTGGAGATTCAATATGAACGCAACGACATCGCCTTCACCCGTAACAAGTTTCGTGTGCGCGGGGATGTGGTTGAGATCTTTCCGGCGTATTCCGGTGATAAAGCCATTCGTGTGGAGTTTTTTGGAGATGAGATCGACCGTATTCGGGAGATCAACCCCTTGACTGGCGACGTGCTTAATACCGTCAGCCACGTTGCAATCTATCCTGCGTCCCATTATGTGATTGAACGGGATAAAATGGAAGTGGCTTTGGAAGAAATTCGACGGGAAATGGAAGAACGGGTTTCGTGGTTTCAAAAGAACGGAAAACTGTTAGAAGCCCAACGAATCCGTCAGCGCACCGAACATGATATTGAAATGCTTCGTGAGATCGGCGTTTGCAAGGGGATCGAAAACTATTCCCGGGTTATGTCCGGTCGGCCTGCCGGCAGTAAACCCTTCACGCTTTTAGATTATTTCCCCGATGATTACCTGATGTTTGTGGACGAGTCCCACGTAACTTTGCCTCAGGTTCGGGGTATGTTTGGCGGTGACTACGCCCGAAAGAAGAATCTGATCGATTACGGCTTCCGTTTGCCATCGGCCTATGATAACCGTCCCTTGAATTTTGATGAATATTACGACCACATCAATCAAGTGGTTTTCGTCAGTGCCACACCGGGTGAGCTGGAACTGTCTAAAAGTCCCCCGCCGGCAGAACAGATCATTCGTCCCACCGGTCTGCTTGACCCGGAGATCACCGTAAAACCAACCGAAGGACAAATTGATGATCTGTATAGCGAAATTATTAAACGAACAAGCAAACAGGAACGGGTGCTGGTAACCACTCTCACCAAAAGAATGGCAGAAGATCTTACCGAATACTTGAGCAATATGCAGATCAAGGTTCGGTATATGCACCATGACATCGACACCATCGAACGGATGGAGATCATCCGTGACTTGCGATTGGGTGAATTTGATGTTTTGGTTGGCATCAACCTGCTGCGTGAAGGGCTGGATATACCGGAAGTATCGCTGGTAGCCATTTTAGACGCGGATAAAGAGGGTTTCCTGCGCAGTGCTACTTCTTTGATCCAAACGGTTGGGCGGGCCGCCAGAAACGCTCAGGGTGCTGTCATCATGTATGCAGACCAGGTAACACCGTCTATGGAGGTTGCCATCACCGAAACACATCGACGCCGCTCCATTCAACAAGCATATAACCAGGCAAACGGCATCGTTCCTAAAACCATACAAAAAGATGTACGGGATGTACTGGAGATCTCCTCAAAAGAGAAAAAATCCTCGGATGAACGGTTTGCCCGTTTGCCAAAGCGAGAACGGGAAGCCATTATTTTGCGTTTGGAAAAAGAAATGCGTGTCGCTGCCAAAATGTTAGCATTTGAACAAGCTGCTTATTTGCGGGATAAAATTGCCAAATTAAAAGGAGAACAATAATATGGCAAATAAAAACATTGTGATCAAGGGTGCCAGAGAGAACAATCTGAAAAATGTGGATCTAACCATCCCACGGGACAAGTTGATTGTATTTACCGGCGTTTCCGGTTCGGGAAAATCTTCTTTGGCGTTTGACACCTTATACGCCGAGGGACAACGCCGCTATATGGAGTCGTTGTCCTCGTATGCCAGACAATTTTTGGGACAAATGGAGAAGCCGGAAGTGGACAGCATCGACGGCTTGTCTCCGGCTATTTCCATTGACCAAAAAACCACGTCCAAAAACCCACGGTCTACGGTTGGTACCGTTACCGAGATTTATGATTACCTTCGGTTGCTTTATGCGCGAATCGGCATCCCTCATTGTCCGGTTTGCGGCAGAGAGATCAGCCAACAAACGGTGGACCAGATGGTGGACCGCATTCTGCAACATCCGGAGGGTACAAAAATCCAAATTTTAGCACCGGTGGTCCGTGCCCGAAAAGGGGAACACAAAAAAGAATTGGAATCTGCCAAAAAGAGCGGATATGTTCGGGTGCGTGTAGACGGAAATATTTACGATCTGTCGGAAGATATTAAACTGGAAAAGAATTTCAAGCACACCATTGAGATCGTTGTTGATCGTTTGGTGGTAAAACCGGATATCAAAAGCCGTTTGACCGACTCGGTGGAAACGGCTTTGGCGGTTGCCGAAGGGCAAATGGTGGTGGATGTTATCGGCGGGGAAGAGGAGTTGTTCTGCCAGGATTACGCCTGTCCGGAGCATGGTATCAGCATTGACCAGCTTACCCCCCGTATGTTTTCCTTTAACAATCCCTATGGCGCTTGTCCCAAATGTGACGGACTTGGTTGTTTTAAAAAGATCGACCCGGATGCCATTGCGCCAAACCGTTTGCTGTCCATCAATCAAGGCGCAATCAAAGCCAGCGGATGGAATATGAACGGCACCTTCGGTTCGGTTGCCAAAATGTATTTTGAGGCCTTGGCAAAATATTATGATTTTTCCTTGGACACACCGTTTTATCAACTGCCTCAAAAAGCGGTGGATGCGCTGTTCTACGGTACGGGATCCACCAAAATTCCCTTAGTCCGTGAATTTTTAGGTCAACGAAACGAGTATATGGGTGCGTTTGAAGGCATCATTAACAATCTGGAACGCCGCTATGAGAATACCAATAGTTCCTATTCCAGAGACGACATTGAAAACTACATGACCGAACAGGCGTGTAGTGAATGTCAGGGTGCAAGACTGAACGAAAAGGTTCTGGCGGTAACGGTTGGGGGTATCAACATTTACCAAATGACCTGTCTGCCGGTCACCGATTTGTTGGATTTCTTTGATGGATTGGAACTGACCGAGCGGGAGAAATTGATTGGTGAACGAATCATAAAAGAAATCAGAGAACGTCTTGGCTTTTTGAAGAGCGTTGGGCTGGGGTATCTTACTTTGGCTCGTTCTTCCGGAACGTTATCCGGCGGTGAAAGTCAACGAATCCGTTTGGCTACACAGATCGGCTCGTCTTTGACCGGTGTGTTGTATATTTTGGATGAACCCAGCATTGGGTTGCATAAGCGGGATAATGAAAAGCTCATTGCCACACTCCAAAAATTACGGGATTTAGGCAACACCTTGGTGGTAGTTGAGCATGATGACGATACCATGTTAGCGGCGGATTATATCGTGGATATTGGTCCCGGGGCAGGGGTGCACGGTGGTGAAGTGCTTTGTGCCGGTTCGGTGGAGAAGATCATGAAGTGCAAACGTTCCCTTACCGCAGATTATTTATCGGGACGCAAGTTTATTCCTGTACCACAGCACCGTCGCCAAGGGAATGGGAATGTGTTGCAAATTACCGGTGCTTGTGAAAACAACCTTAAAGACGTGGACGTTTCCATTGCGCTGGGTACGTTTACCTGTGTTACCGGCGTTTCCGGTTCGGGTAAATCCTCCCTAGTTAATGAGGTGCTGTATAAAAATCTTGCAAATGCCTTAAACGGGGCACGTAAAAAAGCCGGTAAGCATAAGGCAATCTACGGATTAGAGCACCTGGATAAGGTGATCGACATTAACCAGGCGCCAATTGGTCGGACACCTCGGTCCAACCCCGCCACCTATATCGGTGTATTCAACGATATTCGTGAACTCTATGCCAACACACCGGATTCCAAAGCAAGGGGATACGGTCCCGGTCGGTTTTCTTTTAACGTGAAGGGCGGCCGATGTGAAGCTTGTCAGGGTGACGGTATTATTAAAATTGAAATGCACTTCCTTCCAGACGTGTACGTGCCCTGCGAAGTGTGTAAAGCCAAGCGGTACAATCGGGAAACTTTGGAAGTAAAATACAAGGATAAAAATATCCATGATGTTTTAGAAATGACAGCAGAAGAAGCCCTTTCCTTTTTTGCTCACATCCCGAAGATCAAGCGCAAGATCCAGGCGTTGTGTGATGTTGGTATGGGTTATATTAAACTGGGACAACCGGCTACTACCTTATCGGGCGGCGAGGCACAACGGGTGAAACTTGCCAGTGAACTGTGCAAAAATCCCACCGGGAAGACCATTTATATTTTAGATGAGCCCACCATCGGTTTACACACGGCAGACGTCCATAAACTGCTGGATGTTTTGCATCGGCTGGTGGATGGCGGTAATACCATTGTGGTGATCGAGCACAATCTGGACGTTATTAAAACGGCTGACTGTATTATTGATATTGGTCCTGAAGGCGGTTCTGCCGGGGGACAGGTGGTAGCAATAGGAACACCGGAAGAAATTGCCGGGTGTGAGGCATCTCATACCGGTCGGTTTTTGAAGCAATTGCTGGATAGGGTGAGCATTTAAACCCGAACCCGCCGCAAAGTGGTATATTTCGGCGCTTTTTGCTCCGCTCTCGC
>CAYLYC010000010.1:0-14958 GCA_964387715.1 uncultured Eubacteriales bacterium
AAGGATATGAAATAATTAAAGTTTCATAAACGAATTTATCCGCCCGAATTTCTTCGGGCGGATTTTTCTATGCAAAGTCCTTTTTTTCGGACACAAGGTGTGATATAATGTAAGCAAGAGGTGAGAAATAATGAGAATTGAAAATGGTGATTATAATATTTCAATCACTTTTATTGGTCGTGCTATTGATGGTTTAAATGTATGGGACGAATTAAAGAATGACACTAATAGCATAGAAATCTTTTTAGAATATTCTGTTGAAGATGGTTGGGGAACAACAGAAGGCATGTGCATTCCGTTAAAGGATATCGAGATGATTTATAAAGGTTTGTCCTCGGTATGTGAAAGCAATTCTTTCACATATTCTTGTAATTTTCCTTTTAATAATTCAAATGAAGAATTCGTTACAGTTATGGCAGAAAAAACTGAAAAAGGTGTTCAAGTTCTCATTAAAATATATGATAATCTCTATGATTATGTTGAATTATCAGAGGTAATGAGCGAAACAAAGTTTAATAATCTTCTTTTAGAATTAAAAGATGTATTGGATAAATATCCTATTATCTAATTTCCCTCTTTTGCGTACGGCAGTTCAAGCAGCCATCAAAGAATCTAAGTAAGAACCTCCCCATGCTTACGCATTGCTTTTATGATATAATCCTCCTTGGATGAACGAAAAATTTTAGAAATACAAAAGGTGCGATATGTTTAGAGAACTGGAAAGAAAAAACAAGGCGATCTCAAAAGACGAATGTATTGAACTGCTGAAAACCGAAACCCGTGGGGTTCTCAGCGTTTTAGGGGAGCATGACTATCCTTACGGTATGCCCCTTAACCACTATTATGATGAGAAAAGCGGCAATATTTTTTTTCACGTTGGCATCCAAAACAGTCATAGAACCGATTCCCTCAAAAAGCACAACAAGGTTTCGTTTTGCTGTTATGAAAAAGGGTGCCGCAAGGATGGGCAGTGGGCGTATACGGTGAAAAGCGTTATCGTTTTCGGTACGGTGTCGCTGATACGTGACCGGGATAGGATACGGGATATTACAACAAAACTAAGTTATAAATTCACAACCGATACCCAATACATCACAAAGGAAATTGAAGGAAGTATTGAAAGGACCTTGCTTCTCGAATTGCATCCCCAGCATATTTCCGGCAAAGTTGTAATAGAAGCGTAGCGCATCAAGTTGTTGGTACACCCATCGAAAGACAGACGGATTTTTTCCGGTAAACCCCACCGGGATTGCCAGGGGTATGATATGGTTACAACTTTGTTATTTGACAATTGAGCAGGGGTATGGTAGAATGTGGACAGATTTCGACCGAGTATTTAAAGGGGGAAGCGGTGTGAGCAAGTTGTTTTCATTGTTCCAAATAGAAAGTATTCATGATTTTCCGCCGGTTGCCGGAAAGCGCAAGGATATTTCTCAAACCTTGTATCGGATGATTGCTCTTTCCATTTCTTTGGGGTTTGTGCATTATGTGCTGCAAATGGCTGCTTTTGCCATAACCTGCATTATGATCCTGTTATCTCCGGATGCCAGGAAAATGATGGTTAAGAGAAAAATGTCCTATTTGGTGTATGTGTTTTGCACCATTACCAGTATTGTGGCTTTGTTCCGTCAAAACTGGTTGGGATTTGGCGCCGGGGTCTTGTGTGCCGCCATGTTTGTGGTGATTTTTGCCGCCCGGGAGTTTTTAACCAAGCAAATGTTTGAAAACATTTTTTCCTTCACCATTATGGCATCCTATTTTGCTGTTTTGGTGGCGGTTTTGGAAAAGGCGTACTATGCGCTGATGTTAAACAAACCGGCCGAGCGGTGTTATAGCGTTTCCATCAATCCCAATTTTTACGGAATTATGGCTGTACTGGCGATCTTGCTGTGTGCCTACAAGGTTACGGTGGTGAACCAAAACCGTTCGCTGTTTTGCGTTTCGGCGGCGGTCAACTTCCTTGGGCTGGTGCTGTGCGGCAGTGTGTCCCTTTTGGTGGTTGTTTGCTTAATGGTGTTGAGTTATTTCCTGTTTAGCAGAAACTACAAATACTTACTTGTGTGCACCGTTATCGTGGCAGTCGGCGTTACCGCAGTGGTGTTTTTGCCGGAACTCATGCCCCGGCTTAGCGAAACCCAACGCACCGCCAACAGCCGCTTTATCATTTATCAATGCGCATTCGATCTGCTGGACGAATATCCGCTGTTTGGCAGTGGATTTATGTCCTTCCGCCATTGGCGTCTGCAATTGCCGGATATGCTTCCTGCCCACGTTAAAAAGGTGAATTTGGCTCACAATTTGGTGTTGGACTGCTTGTTGTGTCACGGCATCGTGGGTACGGTATTGGTGGGAACCACCTTTGGCATTTTTGTGTACACCGTGTTCAAACAAAGAAAACGGATGAAAGCCATGGGACTCCGATCATACGCATTTGCTTTAATTGCCGCTGTTTGTGTTGGATTAGCCCCCTATTGTATGATGGATACCACCTATTTATGGAGTCAATCCGGTATGGTGATATTGCTGATATTTGCCATGGTGGGCGTGGATGAGAGAACACCCGAACCGGCTCCTGCCATAGCGGAAACCCCAGTGGATGAACCGGAACCAATATCGGTATAAATAAATAAAAGCAAGGATGACCAAAGGTTTCATCCTTGCTTTTTTGTTGCTTCTAAAATTCGCCGGCGGCGTACATCACCGCTGACAGAGCGCAAAGGGGAGCGGTCTCACACCGTAAGATCCGACTGCCCAGGGTGCATACCCGAAAGCCGGCCTCCATCGCTTGGGCTACTTCCCATTCTTCAAAACCGCCTTCCGGTCCGGTGAGTAAACAAAGGGAGGTCAAAGGGGCGGAAGCCAGGGCCATGTGCAGGGTGGTGGCTGTTTCGTTTTCGTAAAATAAAATGGGCAATGCCGCCTGTGCGCCTTGTTGCAATGCATCTTTGTAATGGTTGCACACGCGAACGACGGGCACGATGCCCCGTCCTGATTGTTCTGCCGCAGAAAGGGCGATCTTTTGCCACCGTTCCAACTTTTTGGCTAAACTTTTTTGATCCGGTCGGGAGATGCATCGGGCGGTGGGGAAGGTGACGATTTCGGTTGCTCCCAGCTCGGCTGCCTTTTGGATCACGTGTTCCAATTTATCCCCTTTGGAAAAAGCCATATATACACTTACCTGCACACCCGGTTCGGACGCGCATTGCCGTTGTTCCAGAACGGTCAACTGGGTTTGGCTGGGGGTAACGGCATCCACCGAACAAAGCCATTCTTCCCCTTGTCCGTTACAAACCAACACCTGTTCACCGGCTTTGAGCCGAAGAACCTTTGCGTGGTTGGCGTTTTCGCCGGTTAAAAAAAGCGGATTACCGGTCAGTTCTTCCGGATTTACAAAAAACTTTGTCATAACAACTTCCTCTTGCTTTATAAAGTAATGGTTTGTCCGCAACGAAGGCCGAAAAGACGCTCCATTTGGGAATGTAACGTTTCAAATTGCTGTTCACCGGTGCAATGGCAGGTGTAGTAGGCGGTGTTCAGCCGGTTTAACTGCCGGGCGGTTTGTTCCAGCGTGTCCCGGGACTGGGTGTGGAACAGATGAAATCCGCCGATCAATATATCCGGCTTAAACTCATTGGCAATGTTCACAATGCCCTTGTGGGAACAACCGCTGAACAGCACGGTCTTGCCATGGTGATTAAGCCGAAGATACTGTTCGTGACAAAAATCATCGTCAACCGGCATCCCATTTTCCATGCGGAAAAGCCCGGATGAAGGGCAGGAACGCTCCCGGGGCAGGGTTACCAATTGCACGTCAGGGGCAATGGTAAGGCGATCTGCCACCGGTATCAGCCGGGGATGTCCTGCCAGTTGGGGCGGTAATCCAATGTATTTGCCCGCCTGGTCATAGAAGGGCTGAAAACAGTTTTGGTTTACATAAATCGGTGCGTTGTCGTTTTGTTCCAAAAAGGTTTCCAAACCGCCGCCGTGGTCGTAATGTCCGTGAGAAAGAACGGCAAAATCCACCTGGGACAAGGAAATACCCAACCGCCTGGCGTTGTGGGCAAAAGCATGGGATTGCCCCATATCAAACAGAATATTGCGGCTGGCGGTTTGAATGTATAAACTTAATCCGTGTTCGGTTATCATATCGTCACGGTGGGATGAATTTTCTAATAATACTGTGATCTTCATGGTAACACCCCACTCATCAAAGTACCTTTATTGTACCATAGGTTTGGGTGTATATCAATCCCCAATTGCTATGCCAACTGTAAGGCGGTTGCCATTAACCCCACGTTATCTCTGTAAATTTCCGGGAATTGGGATAGGGGCAGGGGATTGACCCCTTTGCCTACCTCAATGGTATAGCCCGGTCGGTTGTATTCTTGAATGAACCAATCCTTGTACCCGGCAAATCCCGATTGGAATGGGGTTACTTCCAAGGTGTATCCGCTCACACGGCTGAGTGCTTCCCCGATTTGGTTGGCTCTGGGCGGGTCAAAATCTGCGAATTTGTAATAGATCAGTTCTCCTTGGGAATGGTATGCCAGAATCAGCGCAAGATCCCGGCTTCTGGTGAAGTTTGCCATGGCCGTCGCCTCCGGCTGGGAAAGGGGTGAACGCCCCACGTAATCCCGAGGTCCGGGGAGGGTGTATCCTTGGGAAAACTTGATCTCCCTTGCCTGTTCCCATCCGGCAGGGTATTGCAAATTCAGATCCACACCGTTGATGTTGGCTTTCCAACCGGAGGGGAAGGGAATGCCCGGGTAGTTGTTTGCCAGTTGCACCGCCCGTTGGTAATAAGAACCGCCGGTCAGGGCACCGGTTGCCAGATCCACACCGTCCGGGTTTACCATGGGAATCACCAACAACCGGGTTCTGTTAAACAAGGTTGCGGCATCCTGCCCTCCTACGGTTGTGCCGTTGGCAACTGCCCCGGCGTAATCTTCTAAAAATTTCAGCACCACCGGGGTGGTGATCCACTCGTTTCCGTGATGGGCGGCGTTAAAGGAGACCTGTCTGGTGCCTCTGCCAAGGGTCAGCAGCGTCAGGGGTTTACCCATTACGCTGTTGCCGATGATGGAACGGGCAATAAAGGGATAGCGGGTCACCATTCCGTCGATCACATAGTCCAGCAATTGAGAGGTGTAGGTGATGTTGGTGGGGACCAAAGGAAAACCAAAGGGAATGATCATGGTTTTTCCCGGCATCAATTGCTCCGGAGTCAGATTGGGATTGGCGGTTGCCATGGCGGCAACGGTGGTGTTGTACCGATTGGCAAGACCGTAAAAGGTGTCACCCCGTACAATGGTTTTGGTGGTGTACCCTTTCAAATAAGGGAGAAGGGCACGTCTGGTAGCCGGACCGATGATGCCGTCTGAGGTCAGTTGGTTTTGCCGCTGAAACCGGATGACACCGTTGCGGGTGTTATTGCCAAATACACCGTCCGGCTGGGCATCCAGCACACCTGCCCGTTGCAATGCCAGTTGGGCTTCTTCCACATACGGGCCGGTATCGCCATATCGTAACGTTGGCATAAATAATCCCTCTTTCCTGATTGGATTACTACCAGTATATGCGGAGCGCGAAAAAAAGAAACCTCTTTCCCCAAAAAGAGGAAAGAGGTTGTTAGTAAACAATATACTAAATATCCAATTCAATGGGTTCGTCCAGCGTTTCCGAAACATATTTTCCGTCCTTTTTTCGTTGGCGGACACATTCGGTGAGTAAATACTCGATCTGTCCGTTTACCGAGCGGAAATCATCCTCAGCCCATGCGGCAATGGCGTTATAGAGTTTAGCGGAAAGGCGCAGAGGAACCTGTTTTTTGTTATCTGCCATAGGGTTAATACAAACTGCCGGAGTTGACGACCGGTTGGGCATCGTGGTTGCCGCAAAGAACCACCAATAGGTTAGAAACCATAGCTGCTTTTCGTTCTTCATCCAGTTCGATGGTGTTGTTTTGTGCCAACCGTTCCAGCGCCAATTCCACCATACCAACGGCACCGTCTACAATCATTTTACGGGCATCGATAATAGCGGATGCCTGTTGCCGTTGCAGCATAACTGCTGCAATTTCCGGTGCGTATGCCAAATAGGTGATACGGGCTTCGATGATTTCCAAACCGGCATCGTCTACCCGTTTTTGAATCTCATCCCGAATCCGACCGGCTACCACCTCGCTGGAGCCACGCAAACTGCCTTCGTCGGCAATACCGTCCCCGGTGGTATCAATGCCGGGGGCTACGTCATAGGGATATATCCGAACAATATTCCGCAGGGCGCTGTCGCATTGCAGGGAAAGATATTCCTTATAATTATCCACGTTAAATACTGCCTTGGCCGTATCGGTTACCCGCCACATAACCGCAATACCGATTTCCACCGGATTACCCAGACAGTCATTGATTTTTTGCCGGTTGTTGCTTAAGGTCATGATCTTCAAGGAGATCTTTCTGTTTACCTGTTTGGTCGCCCCGCTACCGGCAGTGGCGAAATCTTCAAAGCCGGTGGTCTTTACGTCTCCGCTTTGGTTTAATTTGGTATCCGCCGCAGGATTCACAGCGGTGCAGAAGGGGTTCACAAAGTAAAAGCCCTCTCCTTTTAACGTGCCGACGTATTTGCCAAAAAGGGTGAGAACCAACGCTTCTTGGGGTTTTAGGATCTTCAGCCCCAAAAAGGGGATCCAACCGGCACAAAGCCAAAGGATAGCAATGACAAAGCCGGTGATGTTGGCTGCATTGAACCCGGATTCCATCTGAATCCCGAAATAGATGGTGGCGGCAATGGATACTGCATACAAGACGGAAGTCAGTAATAACACACTCATTCCGTTTTTACGGTTTTGTAGGTTTTTCTCGGTCATAAGAAGTACACTCCTTTTACTTGATATCAAAATGATATCATATAAATATCGATTTGTCAAGAGAGAAATAAAAAACTTTACCTGTCTGCTCTTTCGTGCTATACTAAAAGCATCAATGATAAAGGAATGATACGATGCGTTTAATGATTTGCTCAGATATTCACGGTTCCGGCTATTATTGCCGTCAAATGTTGGATGCTTATGAAAAAGAACAACCGGATAAATTGGTGCTGTTAGGGGATATTTTATATCATGGCCCCCGAAACGATCTGCCCAAAGAGTATGCACCCAAAGAGGTGATTGCCATGCTGAATCCCATGGCAGAGCATTTGGTCTGTGTTCGGGGAAACTGCGACACCGAAGTGGATCAAATGGTGTTGGAGTTTCCGGTGTTGGCAGATTACGCCCTGCTTTTTGACGGTGCGCATACCCTGTATCTCACCCACGGCCATGTGTATACACCCCAAAATCCCATCAAGGGATGTAAAGGGGGCGTCATGTTGGGGGGACACACCCACGTGCCAACGGTGGCGCAGATGGATGGCTTTGTATACGCCAATCCCGGTTCGGTGTCCATCCCCAAAGAAAACAGTCCCCACAGTTATATGATGTGGGAAAACGGCGTGATGGTTTGGAAGGATCTTTCGGGGAAAGAATACAAACGGTATTCGCTGTAAATAAAAACGAAAGGAGCCGGGGATTTTGGTCAATGAAAAAATAAAGGAATTGTTGAATAAAGCCCTGGCTTTGCCCATGCAACCGGGGGTATATTTGATGGTTAACGCCGCCGGAACGGTGATCTATGTAGGAAAAGCCAAATTGCTGAAAAACCGGGTGTGCAGTTATTTCCGGGAGGGAACAGATCATACACCCAAAGTGGCAAAAATGGTATCGCTGGTGGATCGGTTTCAGTACATCGTTTGCGACAGCGAGTTTGAGGCGTTGGTGCTGGAAGCATCGTTGATCAAACAGTACCAGCCCAAATATAATATTCTACTAAAAGATGATAAAGGGTATCATTATATTCGGGTATCACCCGCTCCTTGGCGCAGGATCACCCCGGTAAAACAAACGGCGAAAGACGGAGCCGTGTATTTAGGTCCTTATTATACCTGGTCTGTGGTGGAGCAATCGGTGGACGAGGCGTGTAAGGCCTTTGGTCTGCCCACCTGTACCCGAAAGTTTCCCGGTGATTTTGGTAAAACCCGTCCTTGTCTTAACCGTTCCCTGGGAATATGTACCGGCGTTTGCACCGGAAAGATCCCCCTAAAGGACCATGAAGAGCGGGTAGACCAAGCCCTTGCGTTTTTGCAGGGGGACGTAGCCCGGGTGCTTGGGGAATTGAATGACAAAATGGAGAATGCGGCACAGGCGTTGCAGTTTGAACAAGCCGCCCGTCTGCGTGACCGTATCCGTGCCATCGAAAAAATCACAAACAAGCAGAAGATCGTGGATCGTTCCATGGGAACCCAGGATATGATCGGTTATGCCGCCACGCCGGAACAAGGTTGTTTTGAGGTGTTTCATTTTCAAAAAGGAACCCTTACCGACCGGGAACATTTTTTTGTAGAACCGGATGAATCGGTACGCTCCACCTTTTTGGTGCAATATTACGGAAACGGACGTCCCATTCCGGCAACCGTTACCGTCGATGAGTTACCGGAAAATGCCCCGGAACTTACCAACTATTTAAGCGGTTTACGAGGAAAACCTACCCGATTGCATCAGCCCAAACGGGGTGAAACCTACGCCTTGATGAAAATGTGCGTCAGCAATGCGGGGGAACGGTTGATTCACGTTGCCGATCGGCAAAGCAGAGAACGATCGGTGCTGTCCGAGTTGGCAGCGCTATTGGGACTGCAACAGCCCCCTCACCGCATTGAATGTTATGATATTTCTCATACCGCCGGGGATCAAAACGTTGCCGGTATGACCGTGTTTATCGAGGGAAAACCGGCAAAAGGGGAGTACCGTCGTTTCCAGATCAAAGGGTTCGATGGGCAGGATGATTACGGCTCTATGCGAGAGGTCATCAGCCGTCGGATGAATGAATACCAACAACAAAAAAGTACCGGCAAAGGGTTTGGCGTATTGCCGGATCTGATTTTACTGGATGGCGGTCAGGGACAAGTGAATGCGGTGTTGCCTCTGCTTCGGGAGATGGGATACACCCTTCCGGTGTTTGGCATGGTGAAAGACAGCCGTCATCACACCCGTGCCATTGTGGGTGAAACCGGGGAAATTCAAATTAAAGCCAACCGCAATGTGTTTACCTTCGTCACCAAAATGCAGGATGAGACCCACCGGTTTGCCATTACCTATCATCGCAGTCGGTCGGGGAAAAAATTGACCCGTTCCCGGTTGCTGGATATCCCCGGCATTGGGGAAAAACGGGCGGCGGCACTAATGAAAGCCATGGGCAGCTTGTCTGCTGTTGAACAGGCAGATGAGCAACAGTTGCTTACTGTGCCGGGCATGAACGCCGCTTCTGCTCGGGCGGTTTACGCATATTTTCATGGGGAAAAATGAAAAATACCTTGACAAACTTGGGTTTTAATGGGATAATATCTGTGTGTTAGGTAGGAGGAGTGTGTATGCGTGTCATTACCGGGGTTGCCCGTGGTCGTACCTTAAAGACCCTGCCGGGGGATGCCACCCGTCCTACCACCGGTAAAGTGAAAGAAGCCATCTTCAGCTCCATTCAGTTTGAGATCGAGGGCCGTCGGGTGCTGGATCTGTTTGCCGGCAGCGGCTCAATGGGGATCGAAGCGTTGTCCCGTGGTGCGGCTCACGCCACCTTTGTGGATGCCAGTCGGGATGCGGCAGATGTGGTGCGCGGCAATTTGCTCACCACCGGACTTGCCGGAAACGGCACGGTGTTGTGTCGAAAGGCGGAGGATTTTTTGGCCGCCGGTCACGAACAATACGATTTAGTGTTTTTGGACCCTCCGTATGGGTTGCATTGTATTCCCACGATTTTTCCTTTGCTGCTTTCCCATTTATCTCCTGTTGCCACGGTGGTTTGTGAGCATGATGCCGCCCATCCGTTGCCGGAGAGTTTTGGGGATTACCGGGCTGGAAAAATGAAAAAATACGGCACGGTAGGGGTTACCATATACAGAAAATAGGTGATGACCATTGCAAACAATTACCGCTGTTTGTCCCGGTAGCTTTGACCCTATAACCTGCGGTCATCTGGACATTATCAAACGAGCCGCTAAAATGTTTAACAAGGTAATCGTGGTGGTGATGGTGAATACCGCCAAAACCCCGCTGTTTACCGGCGATGAACGGGTGGAACTGATCCGCCGTTCCTTGGTTGACCTGCCCAATGTGCAGGTAGAGCGGTATGACGGCTTGTTGGTGGATTATATGCGTAAAGTAGGCGCCACCGCTATTGTAAAGGGACTCCGCGCTGTTTCGGATTTTGAGTACGAATTCCAAATGGCGCTGACCAATAAAAAACTTTGCCCCGAAGCAGAAACCGTCTTTTTGACGGCGGATGCGCAGAATATGTACCTCAGTTCCAGCATTGTGAAATCTGTGGGCGGTCTGGGGGGCGACATCCGGGATTTTGTTCCGGAGCAGATCTATCAGGACATTATTATGCGTTTGAATAGAAAGGACGAAGTGAAATGAACATCGAAGAATATTTGGATCAATTAGATGATATGCTGGAAAAAGGTTGGAGTTTTCCCGGCGGACGCCGTGTTGTGGAAGCAGAAAAATTCCGCAATCTGTTGGATGATATCCGCTTGAGCATTCCCACCGAGATCAAACAAGCCAAAGGCATTGTTGCAGACCGTGCGGATATTATTACCACCGCAAAACGGGAAGCAGAAGGCATCATCAAATCCGCCGAAGAACGGGCACGTGCTATGGTAGCTCAAGAAGAGATCACCAAATTGGCACAAGCCAAAGCCCACGAAATCATTGCCGGCGCTCAAGCCAAGAGCCGTGAAATGCGGAAAGCCGCCCAGGATTTTGTGGACGATTTAATGCGTCGTTCGGACGAAAGTTTGACCCAAAATCTTTCCGATCTGCGGAAGACCCGGGCATCGCTGAAGCAAACCATCCCCGCTGTACAAGCCCAACCCAAAGCAGAAGAATAAGACGAATCAAAAAAGAAAAGCCGTGGTTTATACCACGGCTTTTTATGTGCGATTTATACCAATCCAAGCAAAGCGGTGCATCCTGCAGATGCCATACAGAAAATCAGGGTCACGGCGGCCACGGCGATTTTCACCTTATGAGAACAGTCGTTCAAAAACACGCCTATATAACAACATCCGCACAGCAGGGTGGGAACAGCATAACGGAAGTTACCGGTACAGGATTGGGGGAAGGCAAAACAAAATTGGATGTAACTGAACAAAACGGTTGCCCATACCGTGAGCAACAGCCAGACCCAGGGTTTGCGGCGGTGTTTGTATGTGACAAAACCGGTGGCGATCAAAGAGATTCCCACCAAACCGGCGTTGGCAAAAAACAGGATCTTGCTCACCCACGTGCCCCAGATATGCAACCAATCGGTTGGATTGTGCACCACGTCAAACAGGGTAAATTCCCCGAATACCGAGGTTTTCAGCAAGGACAGGAATAGATTGTATTCATTGTATTCGGTGTAGCCGGAATGGTTCCATGCCATAAAGATCCGGGAAAAACTGTCCGGTTCTACGCCAAACAGCCGTTGTATGACCGAATATGCTCCTAAATATTGTCCGCTGTTTTCACCCAGTGCCGGTACATACGTCACAGGGATCTGGTAGGTGATGGCGTTTTTTATCGGCCACCATAAGCCGAGGGGAACACAAAGGATGGCAAATACCACAAACTGAAGAAACAGTTTCCGTCCCTCACCCTGTTTTTCTCCAATGGCTTTGATCCATTGCCACAAGAACACCAAAGCAATGCCCGGCGCCACCAGACCGCCGGAAAGTTTGGTCATCATAGAAAGTCCCACGCCAAGAGCAATGCACACCATGTTGTACATGGTACGGTCCTTTACCCAGCGCAAGGTGGCGTAAACGGCGTACAGCGCAAGGGTGATGGACAGCAGATCGTTGTTCACACTGCCGGCCATCATGATAAAGGTGGGGTGAAAACAAAGGATGGCCATGGGAATGACCAAACCCCAGGATTTACAACCGATCAACCGTAAAATACGGTAACTGATGACCATGCACGTCGCTGAATAAAACAGCGTGAGCAGTTGAATGTTTTCACAACCGGTGGCGTAATCAAAGCCCAATTCCACGTTTAGCCGCAACCACAACCCGGCAATCAGATGATGCAAGGGCGGGTGGTACAGTTGGGAAAGCCCCACTTGTGTTGGGTCTACCGCCGGCAAGGATAAATACTTGGCAATATATTCGATGTATTCGCTGTGGCGCTGATGAGTAAATTGGGTGAAATCCCCTTGGGTAAAGTAAAACACATCGTGCTGACGCATATACACCGGTGTGTACAGTACGTAACATAACCGAAGGAGAAAGCCCATTGCCATCAATAAAAGAATGGCTTTGGAACAGGTTAACTGCCCCGTGCGCCACCAATACAAAAGAAGCATCAGCAGACAGGCCCCACCCATAAGGAGCAGCGATACTGCCGGATGGGGCTGGTTGTAAAGCAGCAGAACCAAGCATCCCCCGGCAACCACCGTCAACAGCCCCCACAGAGTTTTGGTTTGATCGGGCAAGGTAAACATCAAAATGGTGAAGCCGCAAACCCCTAAAACGTAGGGCGCCATGGGTGTGAAAAAATCCCATTGGCTTTGGGTAAACAGGGTACAAAGCGCAAGAGAAACCAACCCCACAAAAACAATGGGGTTGGTTTTGACTTGCTTTTTAAGAAAAGAAACAGCTGAATTCATATTATTCCTCAGTTTTTTCTTCGTGATATTCTTGTTCGGTATTGACCTGCCAAATGGCATTTTTAGAGGGGATCTTGCCGGCAATATGGTCGGCACACCGCATGGCGGTTACCATGGAGTGGTCCATATTGTTGTAGCGGTGCTGACCGTTGCGTCCAATGCAATACAGATTATCGATGCCGTTTAAATAATCCACCAACTTGTCCATTTGCTCATAGGTGTCAAAATAGGCAGGGTATGCTTTTTTCACCCGTTCCCGGTGAGAATCCAAAACGCTGTCTTTCTCAATAATGCCCATGGAGACCAGTTCGTTTACCGCAAATTCAACACATTCATCTTCCGGCAAATTCCAGAATACGTCCCCTTCACTGCAAAAATATTCCAGCCCGATCCAAACGGTGTTTTGGGCGTCTTTTACCAAATAGGGTGACCAGTTGTTAAAGATCTGGATCCGCCCCAACTTAACACCGGTGTCCTGCACGTAGATCCAACAGTCTGGAACGATGTTACCCAAGGTTTTGATAGGGGTTTGATTTTCCAGAGCAAGACGGGGTACCAACAGACCAACCGTTACAAAATCCCGATAGGGAAGACCGTCGGAAATTGCCATATATTCCGGGGAAGGGGTTTCGCCGGTTATGGCATCCATCAGGTCTTTTACCGGCATGGAGGAAATGAAGGTATCTGCTTCCCATGTTTTGCCGGCGGCTTGTACGCTGACAATGCGGCCGTTTTCTTTGTGCAAACCGGTGACCGGGTGATTTTTCATAATCACGCCGCCCATTTTTTCGATTTCATCCGCAACCGTTTCCCACAGTTGACCGGGACCCAGTTTGGGATACCAAAATTGTTCGATCAAAGAGGTTTCAACCTTACTTGCTTCTTTTTTTCCAAAGCATTTGTTCCACATATCCTTGATCAGCGCCCGGATAGAAAGACCCTTTACCCGTTGTGCGCCCCAATCGGCAGAAATCTCGCTTGGGTGTCTGCCCCACAGTTTTTCGGTATACCCCTCAAAAAACATACTGTACAGCACCTTGCCGAACCGGTTGATGTAGAAGTTTTCCAAAGAATCCTCCGGCTTTTTGAAGATGGCAGATCGAACGTAACTAAACCCGGCTTTTACCGTACTTACCAGTCCCATGTTGCGGAAGGTCTGGGGCTTCATGGTGATGGGGTAATCAAAGAATTTTTTGTTGTAATAAATGCGGGATACCCGATCCCGTACCAGCATGACCCGTTCATCCCGATCCGGGTCAGGTCCGTTGTGGGTCAGGGGTTTATCCCGTTGAAGCAACCGGTCATCAAAGGAGGGCGCTCCCTGTAAAGGCATAACGGTTTTCCAAAATTCCATCACCGCCGGATCTTTGGAGAAGAAACGGTGACCGCCAATGTCCATGCGGTTGCCGGTGTGTACCACGGTGCGGGAAATACCGCCGATGGCATTGCTTTCTTCCAAAATGGTGACCTGATATTCGCCGGGATATTTGCTGAGCAGTTCATGAGCGGCGGTCAGTCCCGCAGGACCTGCGCCGATGATCAATACACGCTTCATTTTGATAATTTCTCCCTGTTGGTTTGGTTGTATAAAATGAATTTTCGGGCAACAAAATTCCACACAAAGGCCACCAATGTGCCTATGGCGGCAACCAGCGTGACCATGGGAATAAAACCAAGGAGCACCCGTTCCATATTGAACACAAAACGTTCTAACAAAGCGACCACCAGCAGTTTCATGCCAAGTCCGGCAATACCAATGAGGGTGAAGGAAAGAAATTCCTTTACCCGATTGATGTTCTTGTAAGGAAAGATCCACAAAACGCTCAAGGTGTAATTGGTGATAAGTCCCACAAGAAATCCCAAGCCGTTGGCAAGTAATAATCCGCCGTCAAACCCCAACAGGGGCAGATGGGCGTTGTTGAGCCCCATCCATTCATAGGTGACGGTGGCAACCAGAATATCCACCACCGTGGCGATGCCGCCCACAAATACAAACCGGAAAAACTGGATCCATCCGTTTTCGGTGGGAGCGACAAACAGTTCTTCTTTCTTAAAGTGGAATAAACAATGTAAAAACTCTTTCATGTGTGTCCGGCTTATAATAAAGCAATATTCGCCACACCGTCCAGAATATAATTGGGACAGTAGGGGAATTGAGAAAGCATATCTCTGGTGGTAACGCCGGTGAGAACCAGGGTGGTCTCGGTGCCCGATTGAATAC
>CAYLYC010000011.1:0-14659 GCA_964387715.1 uncultured Eubacteriales bacterium
GAGGCAAGCCACCGCACGTCGTTGGCAATTTTCATCATATCTGCCGCCAGGGCTTTCAGTCCACCGTGGGCAAATACCAATTCGTCTTTGGAGGTAAGGGCGTGGAATTTGTTGGGAGCGGTGATGAACTGTTTGCCGGTGATCCCACTGACCGCATCGGCAACCGCTTTATCAAAGCCCTTGGGGGTGTTCAGCCCGGTACCTACCGCAGTACCGCCCAACGCCAGTTCCTTTAACGGAGGCAAGGCGATCTTCAGCATTTCCTTATCCTTTTCCAGAGAGGAGCGCCAACCGCTGATCTCCTGGCTGAAGGTGATGGGAGTAGCATCCTGCAGATGGGTACGGCCGGATTTTACAATGCCTTGGTTTTCTTCTTCCAGCCGTTTCAGGGTGTCAATGAGCAGATCCATGGCAGGGAACAATTTATCTTCAATGGCCACCACCGCAGCGATGTGCATGGCAGTGGGGAAGGTATCGTTAGAGGATTGGCTCATGTTGATATCGTCGTTGGGATGCAGCAGTTTTTCCCCGGCGATCTCATTCCCCCGGTTGGCAATGACTTCGTTGGCATTCATGTTGGACTGTGTGCCCGAACCGGTTTGCCACACCACCAAGGGGAAATGGTCATTGAGTTGGCCGTTCATCACTTCATCACAGGCGGTGGAAATGGCAGCCAATTTGGCATCGGTCATTTTCTCCGGCTTTAAGGCGTGGTTGGCAATGGCGGCGGCTTTTTTCAAAATACCAAAGGCGTAAGTGATCTCTCTGGGCATGGTCTCCAGCCCTACGCCGATTCTGAAATTTTCTGAACTTCTTTGGGTTTGGGCTGCCCAATATTTATCGGCAGGCACCTTGACTTCACCCATGGAATCATGTTCAATACGATACTCCATTTTTCATCCTCTTTTCTCAATATTGTGACAGATAAAACCGAAATTTTATCCACTTTTTTACAGTAGGTTCAATGCCCTATTACGCAGGTCAAGCGGAGTGCCCCTTTGTTGGGACAATCCGCAAGTTCCTGAATGATATTTAGATGTCCAATTGGCTGATGATATCTTTCAAACAGCCGGCAGAATATGCCAGGGCTTTTTCTTCTTCCGGTGTGAGGGGGACAAGCACCTTACCGGTCAACCCATCTCTGCCCACGATGTTTAACACCGAAAGGCACACGTCGTCAATGCCGTATTCCCCGTGCATCATGCCGGAAACGGTGAGGGTGGTGTCGATCCCGCCCAGGATGCATTTACAGATGTGGCAGACCGAAATGGCAACCGCATAGAAGGTGGCGCCTTTTCTCTCGATGATCCGTCCCCCGGATTTACGCATATAACTTTCGATCTGGCTGTGATCCAAGGGAGGGAAAGGACCTTTGGTGCTGTCGTTGATATACCCCTGGAAATCGTCAATGGGAATATTGGAGATGTTGGCAACCGACCAGGGAACAAACGAAGAATCCCCATGTTCACCAAACACGTAAGCGTGTACGTTTTGTTGGTTTAAGCTGTAGTATTCCGACAGCCGGGAACGAAGCCGGGCGGTATCCAGAATGGTGCCCGAGCCGATGATCTGAGATTCCTTTAAGCCGGAGCATTTATGGAATACGTATGTAAGAATATCCACCGGGTTGCTGACGATGATGTACTTGGCGTCCGGGGCGTGTTTGGTAATTTCCGGAATAATGGATTTGGTGATGTTTACGTTGGTTTGTGCCAGATCCAACCGGGACTGGCCGGGTTTACGGGCAATGCCGGAGGTGACGATAACAATGTCTGACCCTTTGGCATCCCGGTAACTACCGGCATAAACCGAAACCGGGGGGCAGAAGGGAGTACCCTGGCGAATATCCAACGCTTCTCCCAAAGATTTTGCTTCGTTTACGTCGATCATCACGATCTCTGAAGCAATGCCGCACACGGCGATGGTGTAGGCAATGGTGGAACCCACGCTGCCGGTACCGATAATGGTGATCTTACTCATACTGTATCCCTCAATCTTTCTTTCATTTGGCTATTGTTAGCGGTACATACGACCGCAAGTTACTCCACTTTGCATTGTAACAAAAATCCGCTGGATATAGAAATATAAATCAAGTCGATTCATATTCACGAATTGATATGAATTTCCCCTGTCGGCGGTTTTACTTGTGCAAGGATTTGTCAAACTTCCTGCCCGGCTTCCCGGCGGCAACCGGCTTTGACCGGCAGAAGGCCGGCCGGTTTCCCCTGAACCCCTCTGGCGGTCAAAGGATGCACCCCGGTTCCTGCCCGGATTTTTGGCAGTTCTTTTTGTTTCCTCTCAAAAACTTCCGGTTCTTTTGGTGAAAATGAGCACTTCTCCAAAAAGCCCACCCGGATCTGCCGGTTTTTCACCGCAAAAACAAGGGATATATTCATTTCCGAATATGATTATATCAAATTCTGCATATCATTTCAAGTGGTTTGTGAGAATTTTAACGATACTCCTCAAACGCCACCTGGTTCTTGGTGATATACAGCAGATCGATGAACTGCCGATCCAGCCCGGTAAGGGCGTAATCCTTGGGGTAGATGATGTAATCCCGGAACACCGGGTTACTGCGTTGGCAACGGCGCTGGGCAAGACCGTACCGGGTGAGCATTTCCTCCGGTACTGCGGATGCCCACATATAACTGCCCGGCACTTTCGACAACAACTCGTAACGGCTGCTGCGCTGATGCACCCGCACCTTTCGCCGGTCATGCTCGGAAAACTGGGCGTCCCGTCCCTCCGGGGGCTGCAGGTAGGGAACGGCGATGCTGTCGTGGGTGATCTCCACTCCCTGGGCTAAGTCCTCGTAGGTGATCTTTTCCGCCTGTGCCAAGGGATGCTCCCGGGAGATGAGCAAACGGTACTCCGACTCCCAAACCAGTTGGCTGTGCAGGTCTTTTTCGTCGAAAAACTCCTGAAAATAGGTGTCATACTGACCGGGAACACGCACCACGCCCAGGTTAAATTCCCCGTTGGATACGCTGTTGATGCTCTCCAGCGAATTGATCTCCTTCATGCGGATATCCATTTCCTTGGTGGGGGAAAGTTCCGCCACAAACCGGGCAAAGGCGTGGGCAATGTAACTGCCGGTGGAGATGCACAAACTGAATTTTTGGCAGTCGGCGCTTTCCGGTTTTCGCAAATTTTCCATCCGCTCGATCTGGGTGAGCACCTTACGGGCATACACCAGAAATTCCTCCCCTTGACGGGTGGGGGCAACCCCCTTGGGAGTACGCCGGAAAATGGTGATCCCCAGGGTCTCCTCCAGTTCTTTCATGGCTTTGGAAAGATTGGGCTGGGCCATATACAGGTTTTCCGCCGCCTGGGTGATGGACCCGGTTTTTGCCACTTCCACCGCATATTTGAAGTGTAACGTATTCATAATTTGCCCTCCTGATTGATGAAAAAATGTCGCATTTTTGGGGGATACAGGATATTTATTCATATATTTGGTATGTTCAAAATCATATATCTGTATTATACTGTTTCGCCGGGTTTTTGTCAATACGGCGGCGAAAAATCCCGGATTTTGCCGCCCTTCCGGTTTTTCCCTCCATTCCCACCGGTCTCCTCCGCCCAAAAACCCCGTTTTTTCTTGACAATAACCCTGGTTTTCCCTTATAATGTATGTGTATTTTGTTTTGCAAAAGGAGTATGCTATGAGCGCTCTGCGTCACCGCCCCGTTTTGTTTCGGCGGCGAGATATTGTGTGGATCGCCGGGCTGCTGATTCTGGCGATCGCAGGGATGCTCTGTTGGCAACCTGCCGCCGGCAACCATGCGGTGGTACGGCTGTCCGGCCAAACGGTGCAAACCATTTCCCTGTCCCGCAACGGCAGTTACACCTTTGAAAACAAGGGGTTGCAACTGACCCTGCAGGTGGCACAGGGGGCCATCTGGTTTTCCCACAGCGACTGTGCCGATGGGGTTTGCATCAACACCGGCAAATTATCCCGTGCCGGCGATACCGCCGTTTGTTTGCCGGCCGAATGCTCGGTCACCGTTCAGGGGGACACAAATCCCTATGACGGCGTGACCTATTAGGAGTTGCAATATGAACAAATCCAGACGGATCGCCTATTTAGGGCTGCTTTGCGGAGCAGCGACGGCTCTTTCTGCCCTGGAAGGGCTGTTACCTGCTCTCCCCTTTTTGCCTCCCGGCGCAAAAGCCGGATTTTCCAACATCATCACCATGTTTACCGCCTCCTTTTGGGGGCTGGGTCCCGCCCTGGGGGTAAGCGTGGTCAAATCCTTATTCGTGCTGTTTACCCGGGGCGGCATGGCGTTTATGATGAGTTTTGCCGGCGGATTGCTTTCCACCCTTGTGATGTGGCTATGCATAAAGAAACAAGGGTCGCTGATCCTCACCGGCGTTTTGGGGGCACTAACCCACAACACCACCCAACTGGCTGTGGCAAGTTTGCTCACCGCCACCCCCGCACTTTGGCATTATTATCCTCTTTTATTACTGTTTGCTGTGATCGCCGGTCTGATCACCGGCTGTTTATTACAGGTTATTCACCCACCCCTTTACACCTTGGGAAAACGGATAATATCCCAAGAGAAATGAGGTATTTATGTTACAGGAAAAAGACGTTCTGATCAAACCGGTCTGCCGGGCGAAGGGCGGCGTTCACCCCCCTCATAACAAGCGTTCGGCAGAGAAGGAGACCCGGTATCTGCCCTTGGCAGAAAAACTGTTCATCCCCATGGTACAACACATCGGCGCACCCTGTACTCCCCTTGTGCAACCGGGTGACACCGTATACGTAGGGCAACCCATCGGGGACAACACCCAGGGGTTATGCGCCCCCATCCACAGCAGCGTTTCCGGCGTGGTGGAGCAAGTTTTGCCCATGCCCAGTTACAACGGAAGAACGGTGGACACGGTGGTTATTGTGCCCGACGGCAAACAAACCGATGATCCAAACCTCCATCCGGTAACGGTAAAAACCGCCGACGATCTGGTTCGGGCCGCCCGGGATTGCGGCCTGGTAGGGCTGGGCGGCGCCGGTTTCCCCACCTACGTAAAACTCACCCCGGTGGCGGATCAACCCATCGACACGTTGATCATCAACGGGGCGGAATGTGAACCCCACATCACCTCTGACTATCGGGCGTGTATGGAGGATACCCCTCTGATCCTGCAGGGCATCACCACCTTGCTGAACGCACTTTGCGTCAAGCAGGTCATAATCGGCGTGGAGGACAACAAACCCAAAGCCATTGCCCGGCTGGTGGAGGCCATCCGGAAAACCGATGATCCTCGCATCAAGGTGATGAAACTGCCTTCTCATTATCCCCACGGGGCGGAAAAGGTGCTGGTGCAGGTTACCACCGGACGGCGTGTGCCGCCGGGAAAACTGCCGACTTCGGTGGGCTGCAGTGTGATGAACGTTACCAGCGTTGCGGTACTGCAGCATTACATCAACACCGGAATGCCCCTTACCCGTCGCCGCCTCACGGTGGACGGTCCGGCGGTGAAGACCCCCATGAACCTGTGGGTACCGGTGGGAACACCCATTTCCCACTTAATGGAGCATATTGAATGGAAGGATACCCCCACCAAAATTTTGATGGGCGGACCTATGATGGGGGTTGCCCAGATCGACGCCGCCACCCCGGTGGTGAAACAAAACAACGCCATTCTTTTCTTTGATAAAAAGAACGACCTTTCGGATAAAGTACAAGGTCCTTGTATTCGTTGCGGCAGATGTGCTTCTGCCTGTCCCATGTCCCTGATGCCTACCTTGATCGAGCGGTTTGCCAAGATCAACGACGTGGCAAATCTCCGCCGGGTAGGGGTGGGCGTTTGCATGGAATGCGGCAGTTGCGCCTTTAGTTGCCCTGCCAACCGGCCTTTGGTGCAATATATGCGCCTGGCAAAAGAGATCGAACGAAAGGAGCGGGGATAATATGGAACTTCCTCAAAAACTAACCGTTTCCAGTTCTCCACATTTTCACAGCGGTGAAACCACCCCCATGCTGATGGGGGACGTGCTGTTGGCTTTACTGCCTGCCGGCGTCATGTCGGTGGTGCTGTTTGGTTGGCGTTCCCTGTTGCTCATCGCCATTTCGGTCACCGCTTGTATGGTATTTGAATACGCCATCCGCCGTCTGCTTCATCGCCCCAACACCCTGGGGGATCTGTCTGCGGTGGTGACCGGGGTGTTACTGGCATACAATCTGCCGGTGAACGCACCCTGGTGGATTCCGGTGATCGGCGCATTGGTTGCCATTGTGGTGGTCAAACAATTTTTCGGCGGCATCGGACAAAACTTCGTCAACCCTGCGCTGGTGGGACGCATCACCCTGATGGTGTCCTTCCCGGACGTGATGGCGCCCAGCAGTTGGCCCAACCCCAATCTGCTGAACCAGGGATTGGACGGGGTGACCTCCCCCTCCCCTTTGACCGGGTTGGCGGAAGGAACCATCCCCTCTCTTACCCAGATGTTCAACACTCCCACCGACTACGACCCCCTTTCTATGCTGTTCGGGATGCGTCCCGGCGCATTGGGTGAGACCTGCGCCATCGCCCTGCTCATTGGCGGCGCTTATCTTTGCTTCCGCAAGGTGATCTCTCCCATCATTCCCCTGGTGTTTATGGGAACCACCGTTGCCATCACCTGGATCGCGGGTCAAAACCCCTACTACCACTTAATGTCCGGCGGTTTGATGCTGGGGGCCATCTTTATGGCAACCGACTACACCACCTGCCCCATCAACCGCAAAGGTAAGATCATTTACGCTGTGGGGTGCGGCATCATTACGGCTGTCATCCGGCTGTGGGGCAATATGCCGGAAGGGGTTTCGGTCGCCATTGTGCTGATGAACATTTTAGTGCCTCACATTGAGCGCATCACCACCCCCAAACCCTTTGGCACACCCGGTAAAAAACAGGGCAAAAAGGAGGGGGCGCAATGAAACTGAAAGAAATTCTGCTCCCCACTCTGGTGCTGTTTTTGGTATGCGGCGTGGTTACCGGTGCATTGAGTTATACCAATGCGCTGACCAAAGACACCATTGAACAACAAAAACAACAACAATTACAAACCGCTATGGAACAGTTGGTTCCCGGCGGTGAATACACCTCGCTGGATGAACAAAACACCCGGTACAAAGCCACCGTGAAGGGGGAGACCTATTACATCTTCCTCACCGAAGGCAAAGGGTACAAAAGTGATCTGCAGGTGATGACCGCCATCGATGCCGCCGGTACGGTGACGGGCGTGGCGGTGACCGACTGTGCCAACGAAAGCCCGGGGATCGGGCAAAAGGTGGACGACGCCGATTTTACCGCCCAATTTACCGGGGCGTCCGGTTCGGTGGAATCGGTTGACGCCATTACCGGCGCCACCTATTCCTCGGTAGCGGTGCAAAAAGCGGTTAACGCCGCTCTGGAACAGTTTGAATCCACGGTACAAGGAGGGAGCGCACAATGAAACAAAACTATGGGAAAACCTTTACCAAAGGGCTGATCGCAGAAAACCCGGTGCTTCGGCTTTGCCTTGGTACCTGCCCCACCCTGGCGGTTACTACCTCGGTATTCAACGGCCTGGGAATGGGTCTTGCCGCCACCATGGTGCTGGTCTGCTCCAACCTGGTCATTTCCCTGCTGCGGCGGGTCATTCCCGACAAGGTGCGGATCCCTGCCTATATTACCATCATTGCCGGGTTTGTAACCATTGTGCAAATGCTGGTACAGGCCTATCTGCCTGCGGTGAACGATGCCCTGGGTCTGTTTTTGCCCCTGATCGTTGTGAACTGCATTATTTTGGGCAGAGCAGAGGCCTTTGCCTCCAAAAACACCGTACTCCTTTCGGCGGTGGACGGATTGGGTATGGGCATCGGCTTTACCCTGGCTCTCACCCTGATGGGGGGCATCCGGGAGTTGCTGGGAGCAGGTACGCTGCTTGGCGTGGAACTGATCCGGCAACCTATGCTGATCTTCATTATGGCACCCGGCGGATTTTTTGTGTTCGGGATGCTGATTGCCGCCGCCAACGCCCTTGCCAAACGGCTGGGCAAAAAGCCGGTCACCAAAATGGGCTGTGACGGTTGCCCCGGTGCCGGTGCTTGTGCCGGTTGCGAAAAGGAGGGTGAACAATGAGTACCTTGCTTGGCATTTTGGTGCTGTCTATTTTTGCGGAAAACTTTGTGCTCAGCCAATTTTTAGGCATTTGTCCCTTCCTTGGGGTTTCCAAAAAATTAAACACCGCCCTGGGCATGAGCGTTGCGGTCATCTTTGTTATGGTACTTGCCACCGCCGTTACCTACCCCTTGTATGCGTATGTTCTTGAGCCCAACGGCTTGGGATATTTACAGACCATCGCCTTTATTCTGATTATTGCGGCGCTGGTACAATTGGTGGAGATCGTGCTGAAACGGTACATCAAGCCCTTGTACAACGCCCTTGGCATTTATCTGCCCCTGATCACCACCAACTGTGCGGTGCTGGGGGTTACCATTCTCCACTTTACCAAAGAATACACCTACGTACAAGCCCTGGTGAACGCCCTGGGTTCCGGCATTGGCTTTTTGGTTGCCATGGTGCTGTTTGCCGGGGTTCGGGAACGGTTGGAATCCTGTGACGTACCCAAATTCCTTCAGGGACTGCCCATCACCTTGATCGCCGCCGCCATCGTATCCCTTTCCTTTATGGGCTTTGCCGGCATTGCCGACGGTTTGTTAGGAGGTTAAGATATGGATATTTTACTTCCCGTTCTCATTATCAGCGGTATTGGTTTGGTTGCCGGCGCCGGTCTTGCCATTGCTTCCATTCTGATGGCTGTGCCGGTGGACGAAAAACAACAGGCGCTCCGGGACTGTTTGCCCGGTGCTAACTGCGGTGCTTGTGGCTATTCCGGCTGTGACGGCTACGCCACGGCTCTGGCTTCCGGCGAAACCGAAAAAACCGGGCTTTGTTCCCCCGGCGGTGACGAAACGGCAGCCCAGATCGCTTCCATATTAGGGGTAGAAGCCACTTCATCCACCCCTCGCATTGCGGTCATCCATTGCATGGGCAACCGGCAAAACGCCCACACCAAAATGAACTATCACGGCACCAAAAGCTGTCGCACCGCAAAACAACTGTACGGGGGTGACAACGCCTGCAGTTACGGGTGTATCGGGCTGGGGGACTGCAAAAAATTCTGCCCCTTTGATGCCATCACCATGGAACATGGGTTTCCCAAGGTAGAGCCATCCCTCTGTAAAGGATGCGGCGTATGCGTTACCTCTTGCCCCAAGAACCTGATCTCTTTGGAAGAGTTGGGCAACACCTTTACGGTGCGTTGCCGCAATCTGGACAAAGGCGCCGGGGCTGTGAAGGTGTGCAAAGCAAGTTGCATCGGCTGTGGATTGTGTGTAAAGCAATGCGAACACGGCGCCGTTACGGTGGACAACTTCTGCGCCGTCATTGATCCTGCCAAATGCACCGGCTGTGGCAAATGTGCTGATGGTTGCAAACGAAGCGCCATTACCCGGCAATAAACCCATCCATTCAAGCCGGGAGACGGATCAAACATCATTATCAATCGCACAGGAACGTGACATTATGAACAACTTACAATTTTGCGCCCCCTGCCTGTTTGGGTTAGAGGGTCTGGTTGCCGACGAATTGCGGCGCATGGATATTGACGGAGTACAGGCGGAAAACGGACGGGTGCTGTTTTCCGGTAATTTTCACACCCTTGCCCGGGCAAACCTGGGGCTTCGCACCGCCGAACGGGTGGAGATCGTACTGGGTCAGTTTACCGCCAAAACCTTTGAGGAATTATACCAAGGGGTAAAGGGACTCCCCTGGGAGGACTTTATTGGTAAGACCGATTGCTTTCCGGTGAAGGGCTGGTCCCTCAACTCCGCTTTGCACAGCATTCCGGATTGCCAATCCATCATCAAAAAAGCGGTGGTGGACCGTCTTTCGGGTGTGTATCACCTTTCCTGGTTTGAGGAGACCGGCTCACTGCTGCCCATTCGGTTTTCCATTTTAAAGGATCGGGTGACCATGATGCTGGACACCTCCGGCGCAGGACTGCACAAACGGGGTTACCGGGCTACCGGCTCCGAAGCCCCCATCAAAGAGACCCTGGCGGCGGCCATGGTGATCCTTGCCCGTCCCTATGACGATTCGGTGCTGTACGACCCCTTTTGCGGTTCGGGTACCATTCTCATTGAAGGGGCGTTACACGCCCTGAGGGTTGCCCCCGGTCTGCGCCGCCGGTTTGAGGCGGAAAAATGGGGGTTCATCCCCCAAAGCGTATGGCAAGAGGAACGCACCCGAGCCATGGACGCCATCCGCCGGGACGTAACCTTCCGGTGTGTGGGCAGTGACGTTGACCCCCAAATGGCGGAACTTACTGCCGCCAACGCCAAAAAAGCCGGGGTTGGCAACCGGATCGTCACCCACACCGGCGATATTAAGGACTTTTTACCCGATACCCCCAGGGGCATCGTGATCACCAATCCCCCTTACGGGGAACGGCTGCTGGACATTGACATTGCCCGCAACCTCTATCGCACCATGGGTCAAGTTTTTACCCAAAAACCGGGCTGGCGGTACGGCATCATCAGTCCGGACGAGGAGTTCCAGACCCATTTTGGCAGACCGGCAGACAAAAAGCGGAAACTGTACAACGGGATGCTGAAATGCAACTATTACCAGTATTTTAAATAAGGTGTGACCGGCATGAAAAACATTTTCATCATCAACCCCCACGCCGGAAAACCCTCTGGCACAAAAAAGTTGGTACAGCAGATCCACTCCTTTTTTGAGACTCATCCCGAACCCTACCAACTGTGTTTTACCAGCGCACCGGGAGAGGGCAGGGACATTGCCCGGCGGTTTGCCCAGACCGGGGAAGAAATGCGCATCTTTGCCTGCGGCGGAGACGGCAGTTGTTTTGACGTGCTCAACGGCATAGCGGGGTACCACAACGCCGCTTTGGGGGTGATTCCCTGCGGCACGGGCAACGACTTTTTAAAAACCTTTACCCACAAGGAGAATTTCTCCTCCCTTGCCCATCAGTTGTCCGGCTCGGTGTGCCGGTTGGATGCCATCCGTGCAGGAGAACATTTGTGTCTTAACCAGGCATCCATGGGCATGGATGCCAACGTTTGCGCCAACAAGGATAAGTTCAAAAAAATCCCCTTCGTGGGAGGGCAACTGGCGTACATACTGTCCCTGCTGTATTGCTTTTTTACCAAGTTGAAGACCCGGTTCACGGTGCAGATCGACGGGCAACCCCCGGTGGAGCAGGACTACTTTTTTGCCATTGCCGCCAACGGACGGTTTTATGGCGGCGGATTTCAAAGCGCCCCTCTTGCCCACCCGGCAGACGGACAAATGGACTGTGTGACCATCACCCCGGTTTCCCGGCTGCGGATCTTGTCCCTGCTGAAAAAATACACCGCCGGCAAACACCTGGGACTGCCCATCTGCCACTACCAAAAGGGGAAAACCATGACCGTCACCGCCTCCCAGGACGTTCCGGTCAACCTGGACGGCGAAGTGGTGTACAAGCGTACCGTCACCTTTTCCCTGCAACCCGATTGTGTGAATTTTATTTTGCCCCAGGGTTGCGCCCTGCCCCAAGCCCAAGCCCAACGGGAATTGGCACAGGTGTGAAATCAATGGTGAAGATCCTCTCGTGTAACGAGGGGATTTTATTTTTTGGCGTAGACCGGAGCGTGGTGTCAGGTATTGCATCGGGGTGCGGTTTTCTTGCCGCAGGGGTGCTGTTTTCCGCCTCCCTCTGACGAGGGAGGTGGCATTTGCGTAGCAAATGACGGAGGGAGAGAAAGGGAAACGACTACCCCTCAGTCGGCTGCCGCCGACAGCTCCCTCATCAGAGGGAGACTTGGGTGATACTGCGCCATTACAACAAATATAACCCGACCTATGATCATTACATAGGTCGGGTTAACTGTTTTCTGATACCCTGCGAAGTTAAGGCAGGGTTTTTGTTATTTTACTGTAATATTATTTCCTGAAAAGTCTGCAGTTATTGAAACACTTTGGTTTTTAACTAAAGCTAACTCTCCCACAGAGACACCTCTGACTGTTAATTCAATCTTGGCATCCTTGTTTGGATTTATTACAGCTTTTATGCAATTTTCTTCTTCAGACCAGCTACAATCAACTGTACCAAAATAGAAGCATAATTTTTCAAAATTACCTTTTTTAAATCTTTCAGGCAACGCCGGTAAAATCTCTAGCTTTTTGGTATCGGTATAAAGCAACATTTCGTTAATTGCTGATACAAGTCCAAAGTTTGCGTCAAGCTGAATTAGTGAAAATGGTAGGTCACAGCTTATGCCCATATTACGCCAGTCGTTATGCAATGTCATAAGATTTGGCAACATACAGCTTTTCACTAGGTTATCAAGATATTTTAGCGCCTTGTTTGGCTTTCTCAAACGGCTATAAAGTCCTGCGATATAAGAATATGACCAACCTGACAAGAAGTCAAGATTACGCAAGTCAACCGCTTTTTCAAAAGCATCGATAAGCTTTTTATCGTTTCGTGATATGGTTTCTTTACCTGGGTAAACGGAATATAGGTGGGAAAGGTGTCTGTGGTTATAGTTGTCGTCGAATTTGTCGTCCATCCACTCTCTAACCGCACCGTCTTTGTTGATTTGATAATCAGGTATTTTCGCCAAGGTATCTTGATATTTTTTCACCAAATCTTGATACTTTGGATTAGCTGAACAATAATCAACAATATTTGCAAATAATTCCTTCATAACTGAAAAGTCCATTGTGGCATTCACGGCACTTGGCATTATGTGACCCATATCTTCTTCCTTATTTTCAGGAATAAAGTTTGATGGAGTGTTTTCAGGGGAAACTGACGGATAGATTTTCATATTACCATTTTGGTCGTATGTAATATACTCTAAGTAGAAATCCGCTGTTTTCAACATAAATGGAAGAATTTTTTCTTCAAAATATTGAGTATCGTTTGTATAAAGGTAATAATCGTAGAAATGTTGACATATCCAGCCTGCACCGCTTATCCAGTTAGTGATAACAGGGTAATTGGTTTGATTTGGATTTGATACGCCAGGTGTGATGCCTGCAGAAACGTAAATTCCGTCGATTCCAAAAATCTTCTTACTAGCGTCAACAAAATAGTCTGTTTGGCTAATGTAATAATCTATCATTGATTTTAAAAGCTCAAAAAGACCTGTTTGTGGAGCTTGCCAATAAGTCATTTGCAGATTTATGTTTGCCATATATTGTGACCAAATAAGCTCGTAATCGTAATGCCACAAGCCAAAAATAGGCGTTGGCAATTGATTTTCGCCCGTAGAACAGATAAGCAAAAATCTACCATAATTCCACAATTTATTTAAAAGTTCGTTACTTGATTGGCCGTCGTATGCATCAAAAAGTAATTGTTCGTTGACATTATTATCAGTTTCCGAAAAGTTTACTTGTGAACGCATAAACATTTCCTTGTGAAGCTCAAGGTGTCTGTCTAGCAAGGTTTCATAGTTTGTTGAAACTTTGTCGATTTGATTAATAATTTCACTAGCTTCTTGGTCATCGCAAAAAGTTTTAACAATTAGCATCGACTCTGTATTTTGAGTAACTTGTGCTTTTCCGTTAATATTTTTGATATCACCATCTGTAATGATTTTACAAACAGCACCGTAATGTTTTCCGTCCTCGTTTTTCGCTCTGAAAATCAGGTAATTATTTTCGATCCTTACCTCAAGACTATCTTTGATTTCATTATACTTTCTATGAGCCGAACCTGTTAGAGAGTTAAAAAAATCTAAAGTCGCAAAGTATTTTAAAGGAAACTCTGCACTGATTTTTGTAACAACAACATCATCTTTTCTGGAAACGAAGGTCTTTCTGGACATCTTTCCGATTGTGTATTCACAGCCAACTGTGATTTCGCCTGTTTGCATATTCAGGCTACGGTGATAGTCTGAGAATGAACAATTTATAGCAAAATCCATTGTCAACTCAACCACAGGTAATGGGTGTGCCAAGGTTGAACAATAATTTTTTGAACGAAGCTCTGCTGATGTTAATGTGTTTGCAGTGAAATAATCGCCTTTATCTATAAGTTCACGGGTTTTTTCTAGTGTATAGCTTACATCAGGAATATCGTTGCAGATACCTCTGTGCCAAAGTCTCCCGTTGTTAAAAAGTATTTTTTCTTTTTTTAGAAATCCTTCCACCAAAATGCCTGTGCTACCGTTTCCTGATGGGAGTGCTTCTCTGTATGGTTGGTTGTAGGCTGCTGATGGGTATTTTGATGTAATAATATAATTTTTCACTTTTGTCCTCTTTTTCTATATTATTTGCAAACTTTGAAACAGTCTATTTCCATAGTTCTTTCGCCTGCATTAACTATCTTGATTGTATGTTTGCCGCCAAACAAGTTTTTGCTTGTAAACAATACTTGTTGAGGCTTATATTCATCGGTATTATAAAACAAATAGCAATTTATGTCAATATATAAACTGCATAAACTAAAACCTATATTTTAAACAAATATGTTATTTTGACATACTGTAATCTCAAATCATAACTACCGGCTAAGCCGGTAGTTTGCTCTGCGACTATAAGTCGCTGTTACTGGCGGGACTGAAAGTCCACCGAATAATCTGCCAGCCGCAAGCGGTTTCAA
>CAYLYC010000012.1:0-14593 GCA_964387715.1 uncultured Eubacteriales bacterium
CAGTACGTCCTGGGTTCCGCGAATGGCGGTAATGGTATTTGCCATGGTTAATTCTCCTTTATTTGTTTCAACAGGTTTTTTACGTCCTGCTGTAGATCGCTGATGTTTCCGTTATTCCAGATCACGTGATCACAACGGCTTTGATAGTATTCATCCTCCGGTTGTGCCCCCATCCGTTTTTCCGCCATTTCACCCGTAATGCCGTCCCGCTCCATGATTCGGTTTTTCCGCACGTCCCTGCGGGCTAATACGCAAACGGTAGCGTGGCACAGATGGTAACATTCCGCCTCAAAAAGCAATGGGGCATCCAGCAAACAAAAACATTCTCCCTCCCGGGCAAGTCGATCCAACTCCTCTTGGATCCGCTGTACAATACGGGGATGCATGATGCTGTTCAGATCATCGGTTGCCTGACGGTTGGCAAAGGCACGGGATGCCAATAGGGGGCGGTTTAATACACCGCCGGACAGGATATCCTCCCCAAACCGGCAACAAAGTTCCTGCAACACCGAAGGGTCTTTATGTACCTGCCTGGCAATTTGGTCTGCATTGACCGTGGGCATCTCCATCAGTTCTGCCACAAGGGTTTTTCCTGCGCCGGAAGGGCCGGTTAATCCAATCACCTTCATTGCTCATCCAACTCCCTTTCATCAAAACCGGCCGCACGAACCAGCCGGTTATACACCGCCAGACCCATTCCATCCTTGGGGGGGCAATGGGCATACACCCGATCCACCTGCATATCGTCCGCCTGTCTCAAACAGGCAAACAAGCGATGGGCCGCTTCTTCCGGCCGATGGTAAGAACCCAGACACAAACTGGGAAGACGGATGGCATCCTGCTCTTCCTCAAAGCAAATCACACCGGCCGACCCCTCAAGGGAATTGGCGAATCGGACAAAGGACTCCGGTTTGCCATGTACCAATACCACCTTTGTGGCAGGGGCGTAATGCTTGTATTTCATGCCGGGAGAAGAAGCATTCTCCACCAGTACATCCGATACCACCGATGGGTCAATTTCCAGTTCCCCCAGCACTTCTTTCAGTTGAGCCGGGGTAATACCGCCGGGTCGAAGCAGACGGGGCACGTCCCCCACCAGGGAAACCACCGTCGATTCCACGCCCACCGAGCATTCTCCCCCGTCAAACACCGCCGGAATGATCCCCTCCATGTCCTTCATCACGTGCATGGCGGTGGTGGGACTGGGGCTGCCCGACCGATTGGCGGAAGGCGCCGCCAACGGCAGACCGCAGGCATCAATAATGGCTCTGGCATCCGGATGGGAAGGCATACGGATGGCAACCGTATCTCCTCCATGGGTTACTTCATCCGGCACAAGAGAGGAGCGATACAACACCATGGTAAGAGGACCGGGCCAAAAGCGCTGTGCCAAGGCAAGAGCGGCGGCAGGAAGGTCTTTTACCAAAGGAGGCAACTGCTCCAGAGAACTGATATGCACGATCAGCGGATTATCCGCCGGACGGTTTTTGGCGGCAAAGATCTTGCCTACCGCCTGCCCGTCCAGGGCATTGGCCGCCAAGCCGTACACCGTTTCGGTGGGAATCCCCACCGCTTGTCCCTGCTGCAACAGCCGGGCAAGCGCCGGAATATCCGATTGTTGATTATAAAGAATCGTTTTCATTCTCCAACACACTTTGCAAAGATTCTAATGAACGATGGGCAAGAGCGCCGTAGCGCAGTTTCTTGTCCCGAATGGTCTCCGGCAAGGAAGGTAACAGCCCAAAACTGGCGCCCATGGGCTGAAAATTCTCCACATAGGGGTCGCTGATATACCGGGATAACGCCCCGATCATGGTGGTTTCAGGCAACACCAGTTCCGGTTTGCCCACAAGGAAACGGTAGGCGTTGATACCAGCCATAATGCCGGATGCCGCCGATTCCATATAACCCTCCACGCCGGTCATTTGTCCGGCAAAGAAGCAACCGGGACGGTTCTTCAGGGAAAATCCGGGAGTAAGCAAACGGGGTGAGTCCAAAAACGTGTTGCGGTGCATCACGCCGTAGCGAACGTATTCAGCGTTTTTCAGCGCCGGAATCATGCCAAACACCCGTTTTTGTTCCGGAAAAAGCAAATTGGTTTGAAAACCAACCAGGTTATACATACTTCCCTGCCGGTTTTCTTTCCGCAGTTGTAACACCGCCCAGGGACGGTGACCGGTTTTTGGGTCCCGCAGACCCACCGGCTTGAGAGGACCGAACCGAATGGTATCCGCACCTCTGGCTGCCATCACTTCCACCGGCATACAACCCTCGTACACCTTCACGTCTTTTTCAAAACCATGCAACTCTGCCCGCTGGGCTGAGATCAAGGCCTGATAGAACTGCTCATACTCTTCTTTATTCATGGGGCAGTTCAAATAGTCATCTTCGCCGCCCCGGTCATAGCGGGACGCGGCAAAGCAATGGTCCATATCAATACTTTCGGCGGTCACAATGGGTGCTGCCGCATCATAAAAATGCAGGGTATCCAAGCCCAGTTGTTCCCGCAGTCGGTCAAACAGTTTGTCCGACGTTAACGGCCCGGTGGCAATAACGCATACGCCATCGGGGATTTCGGTCACTTCCCGGGATTCTACCGTAATGTTGGGATGCCCGGTTACTGCCCCGGTCATACCCGCAGAAAACGCCGACCGATCCACCGCCAATGCGCCCCCTGCCGGTACGTCGCAGGTATAGGCAGTTTTAACACAAAGGGAATCCAGCCGTTCCATTTCGGCTTTCAGCAAACCGCCTGCCGATTCCAACCGTTTGGCTTTCAGAGAATTGGAGCATACCAACTCCCCAAAATCGGCGGAACGGTGGGCAGGGGTCATTTGATGGGGTTTCATGTCAATCAGGGTGACCTGCACCCCTCGGTTGGCGAGTTGCATAGCGGCTTCGCATCCTGCAAGGCCGGCACCTACCACCGTTGCTCGCAAATTATTCATCGCTGTTCTCCGCCTTTTTTCGGCTCTTACGCTGGGCTTTTTTCTCAAAACCGCAGGATTCATCGTTACATCCAATGATGCCGCCCCGGCGTTTGAACAGGGTCTTGCCGCATTGAGGACAAAGTTCATCGGTGGGAACATCCCAGGTCATATATTTACAGGTAGGATACCCCTCACAACCGTAATACTTAAAGCCCCGTTTGGATTTCCGTTCCACCATGGGTTGACCGCATTGGGGACATTTGCCGGGGGTACGCACCACGATGGGCTTGGTGGTCTTGCAGTCCGGATAGCCGGAACAAGCCAAAAACTTGCCGAACCGACCGGTTTTGATGACCATGTTTTTGCCGCAGTTGGGGCATAACTCATCGGTCACCTGGTCGGGAATTTTAGCATGTTTCCCCTCCATCTTCTTTTCCGCCACTTCAATGGTGTGCATAAAGGGGTCGTAAAATTTATCCAACGTTTCCACATAGGTCATGTCACCGGTGGCAACCTTATCCAGATCTTCTTCCATAGAAGCGGTGAATTTGGTATCCACAATGTCTTTGAACAGTTCGCACATCAATTCGGTGGTCACTTCTCCCAAAGTGGTGGGTTTCAGGGTCTTCTTTTCCCGTTCCACATATTCCCGTTTGATCACCGTAGCGATGGTCGCCGCATAGGTAGAGGGGCGACCGATGCCGGTTTTTTCCATTACTTCGGTTAACGTGGCGTCGTTATATCGGGCAGGGGGTTGGGTAAAGTGTTGATTACCGGTCAACTCCCGCAGACACAGCACCGAGCCCTCCTCCAGTTCCGGCAGGGCTTTGGCGGATTCTTCCTCGTCGGAAGATTCTTGGTAAAGCACGGTAAACCCGTCAAACTTCACCGCATAACCGGTTGCCCGGAACAGATACTCCCCGGCGGCAATATCCACCGTTTGGGTGTTCTTAACACAGTTTGCCATCAAACTGGCAAGAAAGCGCTCCCAAATCAATTTGTAGATCTTAAATTGGTCGCCGGTCAAGGTGGCTTTTGCCTTCTCGGGAGTCATATCCACCATGGTGGGCCGAATGGCCTCGTGACCGTCTTGTGCGCCTGAACGGGTCTTAAAATATCGGGGCTTTGCCGGTAAATATTTGTCCCCGTAGGTTGCTTTGATATATTCGTTCCCAGCGGCTCTGGCTTCTTCCGAAATACGCACCGAATCGGTACGCATATAGGTAATCAGACCGGTGGTGCCCATGCCGGGAATATCCACCCCTTCGTACAACGCCTGTGCCGCACGCATGGTGCGTTCACCGGTCATGCCGAATTTACGGGCGGCATCCTGTTGCAGGGTAGAGGTGATAAAGGGAGGAGAGGGTTGTTGATTCCGGGTTCCTTTTTTCACCTTCACCACGGTATATGCTTCCTGTTCCAGCGCAGAGCGAATGGCTTCTGCCTCATCGGCTGTATGAATTTCCACCTTGTCGCCGTTGGCTTTGCTGTTCAGCTTTGCCATAAATGCACGGCTGGTAGGTTTTTGACTTAACTTTGCGTCAATGGACCAATATTCTTCCGGCACAAAGGCACGGATCTCCTTTTCCCGGTCCACGATCAAGCGTACCACCACCGATTGTACCCGACCGGCAGACAATCCTCTGCGCACCTTTTTCCAAAGGAAGGGGCTAAGTTTGTAACCCACGATACGGTCCAACACCCGGCGGGCTTGCTGGGCATCCACCAGGTTTTTGTCGATGGTACGGGGGTGTTCCAACCCCTCCAACACCGCATTTTTTGTGATCGCATTAAAGGTGATGCGGTTTGGTTCATCCTCCGCCAACGCCAGGATCTGGGCCAAATGCCAGGCAATGGCCTCCCCTTCCCGGTCCGGGTCGGTTGCCAGATACACACCGTCGCTGTCAGCGGCGGCGGCTTGCAACTTTTTAATAACCTCTTCTTTACCGGGGGAATTTACGTATTTGGGGGTAAAATGACCGTCAGTACTAACGCTTAAGGTCTTTTTTGGCAAATCCCGAATATGCCCCACCGAAGCCATTACTTCATAGCCGGGGCCAAGATATTTTTGCACACTCTTTATTTTAGACGGGGACTCCACAATGACTAATTTTGCCATAGGTTTTATTCCTCCACAATTGGTACGGTAGTATAGTGTCCTGCAGGATCTTTTTCGATCAACCCTTCCAGTTCCAGGTTGGTCAATTCCCGCAAGACCTGATGGGACGGCAGATCCACCCCATCAATGATGTCCGACAGTGTAATACTGTCTGCATCCAAAATCATATTATACACCCGGCGGGCAGGTTCTGACAAGCATTTTCCTGCCTCCCGATGAATTTTTTTCGTAACAGTTTGTTTTTGGGCGCTCTTTACCGGCTTTTCTCTGCTTTTGGTCTTCTTTTGTGCCGGTTGTTCTTCCGGTTCACCCTGATCCACCACCACAATTTCTGCCAAATGGTGGGTGTGCAACCGGTGCGCCGCAGCCATATTCAAATGAGTGGCGTATTCATAGGCGTAATAATTCAAAATATCCAAACCGCTGAACACCGCCGTTGCCCCATCAGAGATCAGCCGGTTGCTTCCTTTATAATTGGGTGACATCACGTTTCCGGGCAAGGCAAACACGTCTTTGCCTTGTTCTAACGCAAAATCGGCGGTAATCAAAGAACCGCCCCTGTCCCCTGCTTCTACCACAACCGTTCCAAGGGACAACGCCGCGATCAATCGGTTACGGGCAGGAAAGGTGTAGCGGGTGGCAGGCGATTTCGGGGGATATTCACTAATGACCGCTCCCTGCTTTGCAATCTCATCCCGCATGGGTTGCTGTTCCATCAAATAGGGATAGGAAATACCGCAGCCCAACACGGCAATGGTGGTACCCCCAACAGACAATGCTGCTTTGTGTGCCACCGAGTCAATGCCCACGGCTCCGCCGCTTACCACGGTCATACCGGCGACCGCCACCACCGAAGCCATTCGACCGGCCACGATCTCTCCGTAGCGGCTGGGTTTACGAGTACCCACAATGCTGATGACCGGCAATTGGTCAACTGCCGGCAGCGTTCCTTTATAATACAATACACAGGGCATATCCGGAATATTCCGCAAACGGTCAGGAAACGCATCGTCATCCGGTGTGAGAATACCAATTCCGTCCGCCTTACATTGATTCCATATTTCCTTTGCCCGGGCATAGGGCTTGGCAAGAATTTTTGCCCCTTCCCGACGGGTCAAGCCGGGTACTGCCAACAGTTGTTCGTTGGTGGCTTGAAACACCGCTTCCGGTGAGCCGAACACTTCCATCAAACTGTGCACTTTACGGCTGGGAATGCCAAGTGCCTGTTGCAAGGCGACCCAATAGATGGGATGACAACTCATTTTGCGCCACCTCGTCCGGTCATTTCCCAAACAAGAATACACGCCGCCATTGCCGCATTTAAGGATTCCGCCCTGCCTGCCATGGGAATGGTTACCCGCATATCACAGCCGTCAGCGGTCTCTTTGGTGATGCCGCTGGCCTCGTTACCGATCACCACGGCGCAAGGACCGGTGAAATCCACCTGATCGATGCCCTTCTCATATCCGGTGACCACCGCTGCGTAGGTGGGAACGCCCAGTTGTTTCATGCAGGAAAGAAGTTGGGACATATCCCCTCCATACACCGGCAAACGCAACAACGCCCCCATAGAGGCACGTAACGCTTTGGGATGATAAACGTCACAACCGCCGGAAAGAAGCAACCCGTCCACGCCCAATGCCTCAGCCGTGCGGGAGATGGCGCCCAGATTCCCCGGGTCAGCCACGTTTTCTAAAATCACGTACTTACCCGGCTTTTGCGGCATAGCCAAAAAGCCCGGCAGAGCACACACGCACAAGACCCCTTGGGGTGTGACGGTATCTGACAGGTAAGCAAAAACGCTGTCGCTGACGGTATAGGTAAGGGTGGCGTGTTCTTCGATGAAACGGGCATCCTCCCCAAATCCCTCCCGGAAGGAGGGGGTCATCAAGGCAATACGGATCTCGCCGCCGGTGAGAGCAACGTCCCGACACAGCCGCAAACCCTCCGCCACAAAACACCCTTCCCGTTTTCGGTATTTCCCGGCAGACAGCAATTTATGAACTTGTTTTATCGTGGGATTTTCTTTAGAAGTAATTATCATCATAAAAAAGAACTCGCCCGAGGTTAAAAAACATCGGGCGGAATATGTGCTTAAAGAGCTTCCTTTGCTTTGGCTGCCAAGGCAGAAAAAGCGGCAGGATCAGCAATAGCAATTTCAGAAAGCATTTTGCGATTGAGCGCAATATTGGCTTTTTTCAAACCGTTCATGAAAGTAGAATAGTTCATACCTTCTGCGCGGGCAGCAGCAGAAATACGAATGATCCACAAACGACGGAAATCACGTTTTCTTTGTTTCCGGCCGATATAGGCATAGTTGCCGGATTTCATCACTGCTTGTTTCGCAGTTTTGAACAGTCTATGCTTGGAACCGAAATAGCCCTTAGCCAATTTCAGGGTCTTTTTTCTTCTTTTGCGTGTCATCAACGCACCTTTTACTCTAGCCATAGTATTTGGTTACCTCCGTTATTATTTGTAAGGAACAAGACGTTTGATTTGTGCGCAGTTGGTTACATCTGCCACAGCAACTTTACGGAGATTCCGTTTCCGTTTGGTGCTTTTCTTGTTCAGGATGTGAGACTTATTTGCGTGACCGCGCAAGGGTTTACCGTTTTTAGAAATCTTAAAACGTTTTTTTGCGCCGCTGTGAGTTTTGATTTTCGGCATTTGGATTTCCTCCTTAATAATTTAATCAGGCCTTTTTAGGTGCCATGAACATGAGCATATTTCTGCCTTCCAGTTTGGCGGGTTTTTCCACCACAGCCACCTCTGCCATTTCGTTGGCAAACCGTTCCATGTTGACCAGTCCCAATTCGGGATGACCCATTTCACGGCCGCGGAACCGAATGGATACCTTTAATTTGTTGCCGGCGGCAATAAATTTTTTGGCATGGTTCAGCTTGGTGTTGAAATCGTGAACATCGATGTTCAGAGACAGACGAATTTCTTTGAGTTCAATAACCTTTTGGTTTTTCTTTGCCTCTTTTTCCCGTTTGGCTTGGTCAAAACGGTATTTACCGTAGTCCATAATTTTGCAAACAGGGGGTTGTGCACCGGGTGCGATTTTAACCAAATCCAGATTGCGCTCATCCGCCGCTTTCAGTGCGTTTTCGATGGACATAATGCCCAGTTGCTCACCCTCATTGGTAATGACCCGGACTTCTTTGTCGCGGATTTCCTCATTGATGGGAAGTTCAGACTTGCTAATGTGAAAGCACCTCCTAAAATTCAACAAAAAAGGACGGGCGCACAAACACCCATCCTCAACACACAAACAAACTGCCCCGCAGAGCAGAACCATTTGAATATTGACCGGTAGACACATTGAAGGCCATACGGTGAGACAGGCATACGCCGCTACTTTGTTGTCGTAATTGGGATTATACAACACAAATCCCCCTTTGTCAAGGGGGATTTTAAAGAATTCCTATTTTTTTCAAACGGTTTAAACAATTACGCCAACGGCAGTGGCGTAACAAAGTCCTCCCCGGGTGGAGAATGGCTGTAAACTAATTGATACCAAACGCTTCCAGCACTTTTTGATAAACCTTTGCCGGGTCTTCCAGGAAATTTTCCCGGATCATATCGGCTTGTAATTTATCCCCTACCCCGAGGCGCACGGTCATCAGTTCCCGTTCGCCGTCAGGGATCATGCAGGATATCACATAATTGTCTCCCTCTTTTTCCACGGTGATGCGGTTTTCCACCAGCGCTTTTGCCTTGGCAAGTAAAGCGGTGGCTCGATTCACAGCCCGTTCCCGAACCGTAAGGGGAATGGCGGTTTCCAGTTCATCCGCACACAAAGCCCCTTGTCCGGTCAAACGGTATCCCACAACACCGTTTTGGGTCAGTTCCTCTACCAGCCCTTTTTCCAGCAGTTGGGACAGGGCTTCTGCCACGCCCCAAAAACTGCACAAGCCGTCCATCTGCAAGGCATTGTCCAGCAAATGACGGGGCAAATAGCCGCCCACGGTTTTCAGCAAATAACAAATCAGGATGTTGATCTGACCCACTTCACGCAGACCGCCGTCTTCCACCCCTTGCACGAAGGGGTCGCTGCGTCTGGCAACGTATTGTTGGTTTGCCAACGCTTCTGCCACACGGTTCAGTTCCCCTGCGCCGATGGTGAGTACACAGTCCCCCGGGCGCACCATTTTTTTCAAGAAGTCCACAATATCCCCGAAATCGGGAATGTAGTAAGAACCGTCGATCTTGGCCGCCAGATCCCCGGAGGAGATGCCCAGGGTATTCACTTCCCGGGCGGCAAAAATGTCTGCCAACACCAACAGATCCGGACGGGCCAGTTCTTTGGCAAACTCATCCATAAATGCGGCTGTCCGGGTGTAGGTATGGGGCTGGAACACCGCAATAATGCGGGAAAATCCCATTTCCTCCACCCCGTCAAGAAGGGCTTTTATCTCGCCGGGATGGTGAGCGTAATCATCATAGATCACCGCACCGCCGTATTCGCCCTTATATTCAAACCGTCTGCCCACGCCGGTATAAGAAGCCAATCCGTCCCCAACGGCGGCAACGTCCATACCGGTCACATCGGCGGCGGCAATGGCCGCCAACGCATTGAGGACGTTATGCTTTCCGGGCACCAACAGTTTTATCTGCACAAACAGTTCACCCTGCTTATATACGTCAAAGGTTGCCGTTCCTTGGTGGTAACGAATGTTCTTACCTTGGTAATCGGCGGGATTTTCCAAGCCAAAGGTCACCGTTTTGCGAGGCAGATCCCGCAGGCAGTCCACCGCACCCGGATCGTCAGCATTCATAACCACCACGCCGGTTTCCTCCGGCACACGCAGGGCAAATTGACGGAAGGAGTTCTTTACGTCATCCAAATCCTTAAAGAAATCCAGGTGGTCGGCTTCCACGTTGAGAATAACCGCCACGGTGGGATAAAATTGCAGGAATGAATTGCAATATTCGCAGGATTCCAGCACGATCACATCCTGCCTTTGTCCCACCCGATGGCCGCCGCCCAACACCGGCAAAGCGCCCCCGATCATCACCGTGGGGTCGGTATTTGCCGCCAAGGCAATATGGGTCATCATGGAAGTGGTGGAGGTTTTTCCGTGCGTACCGGCAATGCAAATGGCGTTGTCATACTGTTGCATCACAGCGCCCCATCCCTCAGCCCGTTCAAACACCGGAATACCCCTTTGCCGGGCGGCAATGATTTCCGGATTATCCTCATGGATGGCGGCAGAACGGATGATATAATCCGCCCCTTCAATGTTTTCTGCTCTGTGACCCACTGTGACAGGGATCCCTTTATTCCGCAGCATAGCAACCGTTTCCGATTCTTTAAAATCCGAACCGGCAACGGCACAGCCGTTTAAGAACAAGGTTTCTGCCAAAGAGCACATGGAAACACCGCCGATCCCAATCAGGAAGGGCTTATAAGACGGATCGTGAATATATTGTGAAATATCCGGAGTAATAGACATTTCATCCACTCTTTCTGTTAAAGTTTATATACACCGGTATCCAACACCACAAGTTCGTGAGAGTTGTATTTATAAAAACGGTATACCGGTTGGGAAAAGGTATGATATTCTTCCAAATCGTATTCCACAGGATTCAATTGAAAGATTTTTTTCTCCGAAGGAGAGCAAAACAGCAATCGGTCGTGCAGGTACATCAGCCCGGTAGGCGTTGGCAAACGGCTGGAGCCGCCGCCGATACGAAGTTCCGGACGAAGATTTTGCAGTCCATACCGAATGACCGCTCCCTCTTGGGGATACGATGCCCACAGGCAATTGTCCCCCAGGGTAATGCTGTCCGGTCCCTGGTCTTTGTATGCCAACGACCCCTGATACCGCAGGACACCGTCGCTGCTATACACCGAACAAGCGCCATCCGGCTGGCAAACCAGCAACCGATGGTCGGGGAAAAATAAGGTGTTGACCCCTAAAAAGGATTCCGGATTCTCATCAAATTTTTGGAAGTGGTTACCGAATTTGGTGAGCAAATACACATTTCTGGTACTTGCCGCCATGGTCATACGCTCCAGATCCAACAATTTGTAGGTGATAACCGCCTTATCCTCCACTTCCTCCTGTTTGATAACGAAAATAAATCCATTTTGACAAGGAAGCACCTGCAGGGCTTGGGTGTCATAGATCTGTTTCATGATACTGCCCCTCGATTCTTAGGAAATTTTGTAGCACAAGGTCATCAAACTGTCTCCGATGTGCACATTTTCCACGGGAATGTTAGGATACTCCAAGGAAAGGTCGTAGGAACTGAAATTCCAAAATGCGCGAATACCCAACCGAATCAACTGGGGCGCCAATTCCTTGGCGGCATCGTGAGGTAAACACAGAATGGCCACCTTGGGAAGATTTTCCCGGCAAAATTCATCCAACTGATTCACGTGATGAATGGGGATCTCCTGGATCATCTGACCGGTGAGGGATTCTTTTTTATCAAAGATCCCCACCAGTTCAAAGCCACGGGATTCCGAAAAGATGTGGTTGGCAATCGCCCGACCCAGATTCCCTGCGCCGATAAGAATGGCGGTATGGCGCTCGTGCAGTCCCAAGATCTTGCCGATCTCACCGTAAAGTTGTTCCACGTTATAGCCATAGCCCTGTTGACCGAATCCGCCGTACCGGTTAAAGTCCTGGCGAATCTGGGATGCAGTCAACCCCAGCCGTTCAGAAAGTTCTCTGGAAGAAACCCGCACCACACCGCTGTTTTTTAATTGTTCCAAAAACCGATAATAGCGAGGCAACCGTTTGATAACGGCCACAGAAATTTTGTCTTTCGACATGCTGGTTTTCTCCTTTATTGTAAATTAGGAAAGTTTTTCCACCGTTTCCATTACATAGTCGCCGAACTCATTGCAGGTGCAACCGGTATCACGGCCGGTAATGGTGAGTTTCTTTTCTTCAAACATACAAATATCCAATGCCCGTTCCAGCAGATCGGCTTCCTTTTGACGGCCGATCTGGGAAAGCAACATAACGGTAGCACGGAGCATGGAGCAGGGGTCGGCGTATTTGTCCCGGCCTTCGGCCACCATACGGGGTGCAGAACCGTGAATGGCTTCAAACATGGCGTACCGTTTGCCGATGTTACCGCTGCCGGCAGTACCTACACCGCCTTGGAATTCTGCCGCTTCGTCGGTGATGATATCCCCATACAGATTGGGCAATACAAACACTTGGAAATCGGTGCGGCGTTTTTTGTCGATGAGTTTGGCGGTGGTGATGTCGATATACCAGTCATCGGTGGTGATTTCGGGATATTCTTCCCCTACCTTTTGGCAAAGTTTCAAAAACTTACCGTCGGTGGTTTTAATTACGTTGGCTTTGGTGATGATGGATACCCGGTCTTTTTTGTTGTTACGAGCGTATTCGTAAGCAAGACGGGCGATCCGTTCGGTGCCTTCGGTGGTGGTAACGGTAAAGTCCACAGCCAGATCGTCGGTTACGTTGACCCCTTTAGAACCAACTGCGTAACCGCCTTCGGTGTTTTCACGGAAGAAGGTCCAGTCAATGCCTTCTTCTTTTACCTTTACCGGACGAACGTTGGCAAACAAGTCCAGTTCTTTACGCATGGCAACGTTGGCACTTTCAATGTTGGGCCAGGGATCGCCGGCACGAGGGGTGGTGGTGGGGCCTTTCAAAATAACGTGACATGCTTTCAGTTCTTCCAATACGTCATCAGGAATGGCTTTCATCACAGCCACACGGTTTTCGATGGTCAGGCCGTCAATTTCTTTAAATTCAACCTTGCCGGCAGCCACTTCGTCTTTCAGTAAAAAGCGAAGTACCCGTTCAGCTTCGTGGGTAATGACCGGGCCAATGCCGTCACCGCCGCAGATTCCTATTACTAACGTATCCAGTTTGCTGTAATCTATAAATTCTTTTTCTTGTTTCATGCGGTCCACACGAGCCAATTGCTCCCGAACCACCGCTTCAAATTTTGTCAGAGCTTCTTGTACTTTTTGTTCCATGGTAGTCATTCCTTTCTTATACTATGCGTTTTCACGGGTGTAATTCAGCAGACCGCCGGCCAGCAACATATCCCGTTGACGGTCAGATGCCTGGCAGGTAAGAGAAACGGTCTTGTTTTTGGTTTTGTTCACAAGGGTTACCTTACCGCCGGCTTTGATGGCGGCATCAATGCCCTCTAACGCCAGGATATCCCCTTGGTCGATGGTATCGTAATCGGCAGGATCATCAAATACCAGGGGCAGAATACCGGCGTTCACCAAGTTGGCGCAGTGAATACGGGCAAAAGATTTAACGATAACCGCCCGAACCCCCAGATACAGGGGAACCAATGCGGCGTGTTCACGAGAAGAACCCTGGCCGTAGTTTTCGCCGCCGATCACGAAGCCGCCACCCATTTCTTTACAACGGGCAGGGAATTCTTTATCGCACACCCCAAAGCAATACTGGGAAAGATGGGGAATGTTGGAACGGTAGGGCAAGATCTTGGCGCCAGCCGGCATGATATGGTCGGTGGTGATGTTGTCGCCCACCTTCAATACTGCCGGTTTTTCAATGGTTTCTTCCAATGCGTGAGAAACCGGAAATTCTTTAATGTTAGGACCACGCAACACCTCTACGCTGTCCATTTCCTCTGCCGGAACGGGAGCATCGATCATGTTGTCGTTGATGAGGAATTGAGAAGGCATTTGGAATTCCGGAATGGGTTCCAGGGTGGTGGGGTCAGTCAGCACCCCGGTAAGCGCCGATGCGGCGGCAGTTTCGGGGCTGACCAAGAACACTTTGGCATCCGCAGTACCGCTTCTGCCTTCAAAGTTCCGGTTAAAGGTACGCAAAGAAATACCCGCCGAGTTGGGGGATTGACCCATACCGATGCAAGGCCCGCAGGCACATTCCAGCACACGGCCGCCGGCAGCAATGATATCTGCCAGGGCGCCGTTCATCGCCATCATATTAAACACCTGGCGAGAGCCGGGAGAGATGGTCAAACTGACGGTGGGGGCAACGGTTTTGCCCTTCAGGATCGAAGCCACTTTCATCATATCCTGCAAAGAGGAGTTGGTGCAAGAACCAATGCAAACCTGATCCACCGGCAAACCGGCCAAAGAAGCCACCGATTGCACAGCGTCCGGGCTGTGGGGCATTGCGGCAGCAGGTTCCAGTTTAGACAGGTCGATATCCACCACCGTTTCGTAAGTAGCGTCTGCATCCGGTGCCAAGGGGGTGTAATCCTGTTCCCGACCCTGGGCTTTTAAAAATTCCCGGGTGATTTCATCAGAGGGGAAAATGGAGGTGGTAGCTCCCAACTCCGCACCCATGTTGGTAATGGTTGCCCGTTCAGGAACAGAAAGGGTCGCAACCCCTTCACCACCATATTCAATCACTCTGCCAACCCCGCCTTTTACCGACAAAATGCGGAGTACTTCCAGAATAATATCCTTTGCCGCCACAAACGGACGGAGTTTGCCGGTAAGATTGACTTTTAATACTTTGGGCATTTGGATGTAATACGTGCCGCCGCCCATGGCAACCGCCACGTCCATACCGCCAGCGCCCATAGCAAGCATACC
>CAYLYC010000013.1:0-14271 GCA_964387715.1 uncultured Eubacteriales bacterium
CAGCCCCGGCAACGATATGCGGTATATGCCGGAAAAAGCCGAGGCATCCCGGAACTTTGCCAATAAGATCTGGAACGCCGCTCGTTTTGTGCTGATGAATTTGGGCGAAGACGAACCGGCACCCCATTTGCCGGACACCCTGACTTTGGAAGACAAATGGATCCTCACCCGTTTTAACGACGTGGTGAAAGAAGTAACCGAAAACCTGGAGAAATTCGAACTGGGCATTGCGGTTGCCAAATTGTATGATTTTATTTGGGATATTCTTTGCGACTGGTACATTGAACTGGTAAAGGTTCGCCTGAACGGAGACGATGCGGCCGCCAAAGAGGATGCCAAAGCCGTGTTGGTCTACGTGATGTCCAACACCTTGAAACTGCTCCATCCCTTTATGCCCTTTATTACCGAAGAAATCTGGCAAACCTTGCCCCACACCGGTGAGACCATTATGCGGTCGGATTGGCCGGTTTATGATGAAGCGTTGAATTTTGCCGCTGATGCTGTGGAATTTGAACGCATCATGGACGCCATTCGTGCCATCCGGAACCGCCGGGCAGAAATGGGGGTCGTTCCCTCTAAGAAAGCGGCTGTATATGTAGCAACCAAATATGCCCAAACCTTTACCACCGGCGGTGTGTTCTTCCAAAAATTGGCTTCGGCTGCGGATGTTACGGTTGGGGAAACCTTTGATCTGCCCGGTGCAGTATCCATCGTAACTGCCGATGCCACCATCTATATTCCCATGGATCAACTGGTGGATTTTGAAGCGGAAATTGCCCGTCTTACCAAAGAAAAAGAGCAAACCGAAAAAATCCTTGCCGGTGTCATGGCAAAATTGAACAATGAAGCATTTGTCAGCAAAGCCCCTGCTCATATTGTGGACAATCAACGGGAAGCGGCTGAAAAATTGCAAGAGAAAATCAAATTGATTGACGAAAGCATTGCTTCTATGCAAAATCGGTAAGATATGAATTATTCACAAGCATTGGCGTATACCCAAACATTAAAACGGCTCGGCGGTTCGCCGGGCCTTGCTTGTTTTGCCCGGGTGTTGGAAAAACTGGACAATCCCCAACAGGATTTAAAGGTGATCCACGTGGCAGGAACCAACGGTAAGGGATCGGTTTGCACCATGACTGCCGCGATGTTACAACAAGCAGGATATAAGGTGGGGCTGTACACCTCTCCTTACTTGGTGGATTTCAGGGAACGGTTTCGGATCAACGGGGAAATGATTCCCAAAGAAACCTATGCCCGTCTGGCAAACAAGGTGAAACAAGCGGTAGAACAAACGGGAGAAGAACTTTCCCAATTCTCCTTCATCACAGCGGTTGGGCTTTGTTGGTATTTGGAAGAACAATGTGATGCAGTGGTGCTGGAAACCGGTCTGGGAGGACGGCTGGATGCCACAAATTGCGTGGCGTCCCCCATGGTAACGGCCATAACTGCGGTGTCATTGGATCACACCGAACTGTTGGGAAATACGGTGGAAGAAATTATGGCGGAAAAATGCGGCATTATGAAAACAGGGGGCACAACCGTTCTTTCTCCCGGGCAACCGGTGGAGGCGGTGGCGGTAGCCATGGAATTTGCCGCAAAAACCGGCAGTCGGCTCGTTCTTCCCAATGTGTGCGCCATTGAACGGCTGGGGGACGGAATCTTCCGGTACGGGGAGGAAACCTATACCTTATCTTTAAAAGGGGACTACCAGTTTCAAAATGCGGCGGTGGCGTTGGAAATTGTGGACGCCTTGCTTCCCCATGGATTAACGGTGTCAAAGGATGCCAAACGCCGGGGATTGCTATGTGCAAGTCATCCCGGCCGATGTCAGGTGCTGCGTGAAGAACCCTTGATCTTGCTGGATGGGGCGCATAATCCGGCAGGGGTAGAAGCCCTTGCCCAAACGCTGGCGACAATGTTGGAAGGGAAAAAAGCCGTGGGGGTGTGCGGCGTTATGCACGACAAAGCCGCCCGGGATCTGGCAAGTAAGATATCCCCCTATTTAGACAGGGTGATTGCCGTAACCCCGGCAAATCCACGGGCGTTGCCGGCCAAAGAGTTGGCGGCTGTTTTTGCCGAATATTGCCCTGCCGTTGAGACCGGCGAGGTGGACGCCCATTTGATCCAAACCATTCGAAATCAAACACAACCAACGGTGATTTTCGGCTCCTTGTATTTAGCGGGAGAACTGTTATCCCTATGGTGAAAAAACGCTGCCGGTATGCAATTACGCAATTACCGGCAGCGTTTTGTTTATTCACAGTTTACAAATCGTCGGCATCCTGTACGGGAACTTCGTTATCAATGGGGTTGCCGGTGTAACTGCCAAAAGGGTCGGTATCCAGGGATTGCAACGGTTCCGGCGGTATGGTTTTTCTGCCGGAAGGGCATTGCAATTTGTCAATGGCACGGTTGCCCGGCGCCCTCTTTTGGTTTTGTTTCATGGTGCCTCTCCTTTCCTTGGTTTGATAGTAGTATGAACAATTTTCCCAAAATTATGGATTGATGTTTTAGGACTTGTTTTTTTGTCAATTATTTAGTATAATAAAAATGATTAAATGGAGTGTTGCAGTTATGTTCGATTTTCCTATTTTCAGTTACATACGCGAAGGGGATTATCTCAGCTGTCTTGCCTATATTTTAGGTTCTTTGGCGGTTGTGTTTTTGATCTTGCCTTTTCATGAGTATGCTCATGGATGGACCGCCAATAAACTGGGCGACCCTACTGCCCGGTATTCCGGCCGACTGTCGCTGAATCCCATGCGCCATATTGATTGGATGGGCGCAGCACTCATTATGTTGGTGGGGTTTGGTTGGGCAAAACCGGTGCCGGTGAACAGCCGGTATTTCAAAAACCCCAAACGGGATATGGCCATCACCGCTCTTGCCGGTCCGGTGTCTAACCTGCTTATGGCGTTTGTGGTGTTGCTCATCGGCAACGTTGTGCTGAAAATCGGCTCGGTTACCGATACCATCACTTTGATAGGCGGTTATATTTACTACGATAACAGCACCTTGTCTACGGTGTTACTGTTTATTTACGTTGTGCTGCAAACGGTGGCATCCATTAACGTGGGATTGGCTGTGTTCAATTTGTTGCCCATCCCGCCGTTGGACGGTTCCCGTCTGCTCACCGCTCTGTTGCCCAATCATTTGTATTACAAAATCATGCAATACGAACAATGGATCATGATCGGCTTGTTTGCTTTGATCTTTCTTGGTGTGTTAGACGGTCCTTTAAGTTTTCTGCGTACCTATGTCATGAACGGCCTGGAATGGTTGGCAGGATTGCCCTTTGGGTTATAATTTTTTGTGAAAGTTGGTGGAAGTGAATGGAACAGGCGTTATCCTTTAAAGTAGAGGGTTTTGAAGGCCCGTTGGATTTGCTTCTGCACCTGATCGCCAAGTCCAAATTGAATATTTACGATATCTCCATTTGTGAGTTGCTTGAACAGTATATGGCAACCATTCAACAATGGCAGGAACAGCAAATGGAGATTGCCAGTGAGTTTTTGGAAATGGCGTCCCGGCTTGTTTATATCAAATCGGTGTCTTTGCTTCCCAAAAACGAAGAAGCCGAGGAATTAAAAGACCAGTTGGCAGGAGAGTTGATCGAATACCAGACCTGTCGGAAATTGGCGGCGATGCTTGGGGAGAGAACCCAGGGCTTTGACCGGTTTGTGCGGCAACAAACCTTGGTTGAACCGGATCAAACCTATTTGCTCAGCCATGAATCGGATTTGCTGGTTCATTATTTCCTGGCTGCGGTTGGCCGAGGCCAACGGCGGTTGCCTCCGCCGGAGACCCATTTCACACCTCTTGTGAAAAAAACGGTCATATCGGTGTCATCCCGCATCGTGTACGTGCTGCGGAATTTATGGAATGGACAAAAAATCAAAGTACAAACCCTGTTTTCCCGTTCCAAAAGCCGGTCAGAGGCGGTTGCCACGTTTTTGGCGGTGCTGGAATTGATTCGGGAACGGCGGATTCAAGTGGATGACCGGGATGAGTTGTCCATGGTATCAGGGGAGGAGAAACAATGAGTAAAAACACATGGGTCGCCCCCATTGAAGCGTTGCTGTTTGCCAGCGGAGAAGGGGTATCCTTACAACGAATCGCCCTGGCTTTGGAAATCACCATGGAACAGGCCAAAGCCGGTGTGGAAGAACTGCAACAACGCATGGCAGAGGAAAACAGCGGTTTGGAGATCATTCCGTTGGATGACGGCTATCAAATGGTATCCAAGCCCCAATATGCCGGAGGGATCCGCAAACTGTTAGAGATTCGCCGCAACACCCCCTTATCTCAAGCGGCATTGGAAGTGTTATCGGTTATTGCCTATAATCAGCCGGTCACCAAGGCCTATGTGGAGCAGGTTCGAGGGGTGGATTGCACCGGCGTTATCGGCTCACTTTCTGCCAAAGGGTTGATTGAAGAATGCGGCCGGCTGGATCTGCCGGGCAGACCGCTATTGTACAGCACGACCCAAAACTTCCTGCGTTGTTTTTCGTTGGGCTCACTGGATGATCTGCCCCCCATTCCCGAACCGGAAAAAGAAGAACCCTTTGCCGGCAGTCGGGATGCCCAACGGGAAGTGGAAGAAACCAAAATGGAGGATTTTGTAACAGAGGAGTAGAACGCCATGTGGGTATATATCTTAGGGGCGTTTTGCCTGGGACTTGCATTGCTTCTGGTTTCGCCTGTTGTGATCGGTATAACCTATGATGAAACCTTGAAGTTGTGGGTGCGGCTTTGGTTTGTTCGGTTTTGGGTGATTCCCCGTCCCAAAAAGAAGAAACAATCCCCTTCACCCAAAAAGCCCCCCAAAGAACAACCTGCCGAAAAGCAACCGACGCCCATCAAAGGGTTGGTGCAAAAATACGGCATGGCAGGGGCAATTCGTCTGACGGTCGGCGCATTGTCTGCCGGCGGTAAATCCGCATATCGGCTGTTTAAAGGCGCTAAGATCAAAGGCATGGAACTGACCCTTGGTATTACCGGTGATGATGCCGCTGATGCCGCCATTACTTACGGGCAGGTTTGCAGTGTGCTGTATCCCGCTTTGGGAACGTTGGCACAGTATGCAAAGCCCATTGATCCCAAGCTGAACGTGTATTGTGATTATCTGTCAAAACAACCGGTGATAAAAGGACAGGCGTACATTCATATCCCGGTTTATCATGTGGTGGGAACCGCATTGTATATGTGCAAAGAACTGATTATAAAAGTTAAAGGTGGTTTTTCAAAATGAGTGAAACAAAAACAACCCCCAATCCCTTTGGTAAAAACAAAGTAGGCGCTGTGCTGGACGTAACCGTGGACAAAATGCGGGCGATGGCAGACAGCAGCACCATTATCGGCGACCCCATGGTGGTGGACGGCGTAACCATGATTCCGGTTTCCAAGGTGTCTTACGGTTTTGCGTCCGGCGGCAGTGATTTTGCTTCCAAAAACGTGAACGCCGGTTTGTTTGCCGGCGGTGGCGGCGGCGGTATGACCGTAACGCCGGTGGCGTTTATTACCGTATCAAACGGTGAGGTGAATGTGGTGAACATTCAACAAACCGAGGTGGCCATGGGCCCGGCGGAACGGGCAATTTCCATGGCACCGGAATTGATTCAGGAGATCAAGAAGTTGTTCAAAAAAGATAAAAACGAACAGGGTGAAGAATAATGGCAAACCAATCCCTTTATCACGATGATTCGGATATGAAAATTGCCTTGCCAAAGGCATCGAAAGCCCCTTTTTCGGAAGAAGAAGTGCATGAAACCTTGGCACAGATGGAGAAGATCCGTCAAAAGGGCTTGTTGCTTCAGGCCTGTCAGGTGGGGGCTGCCATGGCGGCAACCGTGGCAGGTATGCCGGCAGGGGAGGACCCTGTTATCCGGGATCAAAAAATCTGGCTGTGTGTATTCGGGGTCACTGTGGGCTGTGAAAGTTGTGTGCACGATGCCGCCATGGCTCGTACCGTGCTTAACGCATTCCACGACCATTTCCGTACCCTTTGCCCTGATGCCTACGAGCATACCGGGTATTCGGTGGCGTTATCCTTCTATTATCTGGCAGTACGCAGTGTGGGGGATTCGGTCAACGAAATTGCCCGTACCTTTGCCATGCTTTGCGGAGACGAATCCAATGCAAGTTTACAGGCAATGGGTCGGGAAACCTACGAAAACTGTTTACAACACATGGAGCATTTAACCGCTCCCTTAAATCAGCAAGAGGATGAACGGCATGGAGAATAAAACCAATGAACGCACTGCCCGTCGCATCTCCGTGATCTTTGTGGTGGTGATCGGTTGCATTTTGTGTGGCATGGTGGCTTGTATTTTGGCATTGCCATACGATTCCGGAGTGCTCATGTCTACGGGACTCAGCGGCAACAATCAATACGGCGGCGAACTCGCCACCAGCAACGATTATCTGTTTTTTGCCCAGGATGGCAAGATCATGCGTCTGGATTACAACACCAATCAGACCGAAGCCATTTATGAGGGGGAGGCCGACAACCTAAACCCTTATGATGGTTGGCTGTATTTCGTCCATGAGGGTACGATCCTTCGCATCGGTTATTACGGAGGAACACCCACCCGTCTGGGAACGCACAGCAATGTGAAAAGCATGACGGTAAACGGGCTGTGGCTCTATTACCTGACCGATGACGGGGTGATCCACAAGATCCGTTCCGACGGTGAAAAACAATCCGACCTAACCGATGGGTCTATCCGGTACGAGGGGTTTGAGTCGGCCAATCGCATTTTGTTGGCAACCGACGGAAAGCAGATCTACCGCATGAAAACCGACGGCACCGATTGCACCGTACTGGTGAAAGGAAGCAACATTACCAGAATGTTGTATACGCTGGACAATTTGTATTACTGCGACAACGGCGTGGTGAAAGAGATGAAATCGGTGGAGGCCGGTCAGGACGACGGTACCCAATACCAGGAACTGCAGGCAGACATTTTCACCTACAATGTGAACAGCGAAAACCGGGGCGTTCTTTATTATGTAAAAGGAAATGAACTCCGGGCGTACTTATTGGAAAGTTATGAGCATGAAGAAGCCGAAGACAAATTGCTCACCACAGCAGAAGACGTGACCGATTTGTATTCTGTTGACAGCGACTTGTATTATCATAACAGCCAAGGGGATTTGTTTATGGTGCGCATCAATGATGCGGAATGTACCGTAGAACCGGTGAAATAAAATTTTTGCAAATTCATATTGACAAACCCCCAATCTTTCCTATATAATAGAGAAATCAATGCTATACGCTGGGTGTTTATGCCGTGGCGTATGGTTGAAATTCCTGAAAGGAGTGTTTTACATGCTTAGAACATACCAACCTAAGAAGCGTCATCGCAGCCGTGTTCACGGTTTCCGTAAAAGAATGAGCACTGCTAACGGTCGCAAAGTTCTTGCCCGTCGCAGAGCACGCGGTCGCAAGGTACTCAGCGCATAATTTGTTTTGCGCATGTTAACGGAAAACAGGAGCGTCAGACATTGACAAAACCGGCAGTATTAAATGAGAACAAGGATTTTCGCCGGCTGTACGGCAGAGGCAAATCCAAAGTGCATCCTGCGTTGGTTACTTATGTATCGAAAAACCGCGCGGGATTTTGCCGTGTGGGTATCACCACGTCTAAAAAAATCGGCAATGCGGTTGCCCGTAATCGGGCACGGCGTGTGATTCGGGAAAGTTATCGTTTGCTGTTGCCCCAGATCCAGGGAAATTATGACCTGGTGTTTGTGGCACGTACCAAAACCACCTTTGCCAAAAGCACACAGATCTACAATATCATGGCGGCGCAATTAAAGGAATTGGGATTGATTGTATCATGAAAAAGGTTGCAATTTTTCTGATTCGAGTATACCAAAAGGGGATATCTCCTTTGGTGCCGCCCTGTTGCCGGTTTACTCCAACCTGTTCTGCCTATGCAGTGCAGGCGTTGGAACGGTTCGGTTTTATCAAAGGAAGTTATCTGACGATTCGCCGGCTTTTCCGGTGTAACCCCTTCCATGAGGGAGGGTATGATCCCGTCCCACAAACCTGGGACGATGTAAAACGGAGGAAATAACATTGGATTTCATTTACAGAGCAATGGGTTGGGTCTTGAACCAACTGTATCAACTGTTAGACATGATCGGTATGGGCAACTACGCCTATGCTATTCTTTTGTTTACGATTTTGGTGAACCTTGTATTCCTGCCGCTTTCTATCAAGCAACAAAAATCAACTTCCAAACAAGCGGCGCTCCGTCCCAAATTGGAGGCGCTGAAAGAAAAATGCGGTGACGACCAACGCCGTTACCAAACCGAAATGCAAGCCCTGTATCAAAAAGAGAATGTGAGCATGATGGGCGGTTGCTGGACCTTGCTTATTCGTTTGCCCTTCTTGTGGGGTGTTTGGCAAGCCATCCGCAGTCCTTTGTCCTATATTTTGGACGTGCCGGAAAAAACCATCAATACCGCGAGGGAATTGTTGGTAACCGGAAGCAAAAAACTGGAAGCGATTACCGAATTGGATGTTATCAACAACATTGATGCTTTGGTGAAAAAAGATTCGAGCTTAACCGAACTTGCCAGTCAAGTAGGGGAACTGAACTTTAATTTCTTTGGCATCAACTTGACCGACACGCCCAAGTTTACCTTTAACTTTGCACAGGCACAATGGATCTGGATCATTCCGCTCCTTTCTTTTGCCACAGCATTGCTCTCTTCTATTGTTACCATGCAAATGCAAAAGCGTACCAATCCTGAGGCGGGGAATATGGGATGCATGATGTTGATGATGCCCCTTATGTCCTTGTGGATTGCCTTTACCGTACCCGGTGCGGTAGGGTTCTATTGGGCTTGCTCCAACTTGGTCAATATGGTGATTCAAGTATTTATTAACAAATTCTACGGTCCTTATGTGATGATTGCCCGGGAAGAAGCACAGATCGTTTCTGCCCGCCGTGAGAAAGAACGAAAATTAAAAGACAAACAGTGAGGTGTTACTCCTTGATCAGAGAAGTGATTGCAACCGGTGTTGACGTAGGCGAAGCGCGGGAAAATGCGCTTTCTATGTTAGGTGACACCGTTCCCGATAATGTGGATGTACAGTTTGAAACCATGGAACTGCCCAAAAAGAAGGTATTGGGTCTGTTCGGCGGTTGCCCCGCAAAGGTACGGGCATACTACGAACTGCCAGACGAAAAACCTTTGAAACGGGTGGAAAAATATGAACGCGCCGACAAAAAATCTGCCGGCGAAAACAAAAAGGCGGCAAAGAACCGTCAAAACAACAAACCTGAAAAATCTGCCGAAAAACCGGCAAAAGAAGAAGCTGCACCTGAGAAAAAAGTGGAATTGATCCCGGTGGAAGACGCCGGCAAACAAGCCACTTTGGATACCGGTGCCCGATTCCTTGGCCAGGTGTTGTCCCAAATGGACATCGACGCCAAGATCACAACCGGTCAACTGGGCAGCAATCTGGCAATTGTGCTGGAGGGGGATCATTTAGGTACGATCGTAGGCAGACGGGGCGAAACCCTGGATGCTCTGCAATATCTTACCACCCTGGTTGCCAATCGGGGTGAAGGGGATTATCAACGGATCACCCTGAACATTGGGGATTACCGTGAAAAACGGGAAAAGACCCTGCGTTCTTTGGCGCGCCGTATGGCAAACCAAGCGATAAAAACCGGTCGGAACATGACCTTGGAACCCATGAATCCTTATGAACGCCGTATTATTCATACTGCAGTGCAGGATGTAAAAGGCGTTACCTCCTGGTCGGTAGGGGACGAACCCAACCGTCGTGTGGTAATCGGCACCGAAAAGGGCAAACGTGGCGGCTATAACCGTGGCGGCAAAGGCGGCCGTCGGGATCATGACCGTCGTCCCGTTGTGAACGCCGAACCCAATCGGGAACAGAAAAAAGACATGGATTCCGCTCCCTTGTACGGTAAAATCGGATAAATTTATACTGTTTGCTACACAGGGGATTTCGGTCCCCTGTGTTTTTTGTTTCCTTGTTTTGGGATGATTTGGGAATACGGTATTGAATGGGGAGGTCTGTTTGTGGCAAACACAGTTGTTTCCAAAACCAGAATATTACATTTAACAGATATTTTGACCCGCTTTTCGGATGAGGAACATCCTTTGGACGCCGGGGAATTGATCGCAAAATTGGCTGAACGGGAGGTGGAGACCGAACGCAAGGCCATCTACCGGGACATCGCCGCCATGCGGGATGTGGGCATGGACGTCATTTTTACCCGCACCCCAAAACCCGGTTATTTTTTGGGGGAGAGAAAATTACAATTGGCGGAGATTCGCCTGCTGATGGACGGGGTGCTTTCTGCCGGCTTTATTACCCACAAAAAGAGTATGGAACTGGTGGAAAAACTCACGTCCTCGGTCAGTTGTTATCAAGCCAGGGAATTGAGCAAACAAATCTATATCGACCATCGGAACAAGCAACAAAACGAAGGCATCTATTACAACGTGGATACCATCAACGAAGCCATTGCCAAACGGCGGAAGATCCGGCTGGATTACGGCAGACGGGTGTTGGGCGAAAAGGGCGGTGTGGAATGGTCCACCAAAACCTTTGTCATCAGCCCCTATGCATTGCTTTGGTACGATGACCGGTATTATGTGATCGGCAACAACGAAAAATATGATAACCTGATGCATCTCCGGGTGGACCGGATGCACCGGGTGGAAATGCTTTCCCAGCCCAGCCGGAATTTTGAGGAAGTCTCCAAATACCGGGGCAGTTTTGACGTGGCGGATTATGCGGCAAAACTATCCAACGCCTATGTGGGTACGCCCATGACCATTGAATTGGTTTGTCAGCCGGATCTGCTGGAAGCGGTGTTGGATCGGTTCGGCAAAGACCTATCCATTCGCCGCCGGCCGGATAATCGGTTTAGTTTTCGGGTGGAAATGGCGGTCAGCGACGGGTTGGTGCGGGATATTTTGAATTTCGGCTCCGGGGTGGAAGTGGTTTCGCCCAAAGCATTGCGGTCAAAAATCGCCCAAACGGTAGCAGAACTGCAGGAAATGTACAACCAATAACAGAAATGTTTCATAAAGATTGCATTTTTGGGAAAAATAGGGTTGCACAATCCTGTAGAATTATGTATAATAAGGGTTGGAAAATATTGTGCTTGTGCATGGCGCGCAAGTTTTGGAGGTTATATCATATGCCACTGGTTAATACAAAAGAAATGTTTCAAAAAGCATATGATGGCGGTTATGCCATCGGTGCTTTTAACGTGAATGATATGGAGATCGTGCAAGGCATTATTGATGCTTGTAAAGAACACAAAGCACCGGTTATTTTGCAAGTGTCTGCCAGCGCACGGAAATATGCCCGTCATGATTATCTGGTTGCCTTGGTGAAAGCAGCGGAACAAGAAACCGGTTTGCCCATCGCCTTGCATCTGGACCATGGCCCGGACTTTGAAACCTGTAAGGCCTGTATCGACGGCGGCTTTACTTCGGTTATGATCGACGGCAGTTCTCTTCCTTATGAAGAAAACGTGGCAGTCACCAAAAAGGTTGTGGAATATGCCCATGCCCACGGCGTAACGGTTGAGGGTGAATTGGGTCAACTTGCCGGCGTGGAAGATGAAGTTAACGTTTCGGCAGAAGATGCTTCTTATACCGACCCTGCGCAGGTACAGGATTTTGTAACCCGCACCGGTGTTGACTCTTTGGCCATCGCCATTGGTACCAGCCACGGCGCCTACAAATTCAAACCCGGTCAAAAACCCCAATTGCGGTTTGACATTTTGGAAGAAGTTTCCAAACGTCTCCCCGGTTTCCCCATCGTGTTGCACGGCGCATCTTCCGTGTCTCAAGAACACATCGCTATCGTAAACCAATACGGCGGCAATATGCCGGACGCCATTGGTATTCCTGAAGAAATGCTTCGCGAAGCTTCCTCTTTGGCGGTTTGCAAAATCAACATCGACTCCGACTTGCGTTTGGCTATGACTGCCGGTATCCGTAAACATTTTGCCGAGCATCCCGATCATTTTGATCCCCGTCAATATCTGGGCGAAGCAAGAGATGAGATCCGTAAAGTGGTTGAGCATAAATTGACCCATGTTTTGGGATGTGCCGGCCGTTTGGAAGACTAATATATTGTAAATAATTTTGGAGGTAAATAAATTATGATTACTGCAGGCGATTTTAGAAACGGCGCAACCTTTGAAATGGACGGCGGCGTATTCCAAGTTGTGGAATTTCAACACGTAAAGCCCGGTAAAGGCGCGGCTTTTGTTCGCACCAAGTTCAAAAACGTAATCACCGGCGCTGTGGTGGAAAAGAGCTTCAACCCCACCGAAAAATTCCCCACCGCTTTCATCGAAAGAAAAGAAATGGAATATTCTTACAATGACGGCGACTTGTACTACTTCATGGATCCCGAAACCTATGACCAATTGCCGGTTAACGCTTCCGACTTGGGCGATAACTTCAAATTCGTAAAAGAAGGCATGGTTTGCCGCATCCTGTCCCACAAAGGCAAAGTGTTCGGCATTGAACCCCCCACATTCGTGGAATTGGAGATCACCGCTACCGAACCCGGTGTTCGTGGTGATACCGCTACCAACGTAACCAAACCCGCCACCGTAGAAACCGGCGCTGAAGTGCGTGTGCCCTTGTTTGTTAACGAAGGCGACCATATCCGTGTTGACACCCGTACCGGTGAATACATGGAACGTGTATAACATAGTATAAATTCGGGGCTATTGCGGTCATGCTACTGCAACAGCCCTTTGGATTTTGATTATTTATTTTAGGAGGAAACAACTCATGACTATTACTGAAAAAATCGCTTATATCAAAGGTATGGCTGATACTTTGGAACTGAAAGACACCGACAAAAAAGACCGCTTGATGTTGGCTATGATCGACGCTATGAATGATATGGCGTTGGCCATCTGTGACCTGGAAACCGGCTTGGATACCCTGGGCGCACAAGTGGATGAGATCGACGAAGATCTGGGCGCTGTGGAAGATGAGATCTACGACCTGGACGATTGCGATTGCTGCTGTGATGATGACGACTGTGACTGTGATTGCTGCTGTGACGATGATTGCGATTGCGTAGAAGCGGTTTGCCCCAAATGCGGTGCTGATATTCATATCGATTTTGACGATCTGGAAGCAGGAAACCCCATTGTTTGCCCCGGCTGTGACACACAACTGGATTTTGAATTTGTAGACGATGAGGATGAAGACATTGAGGACTAAACTTTTGTTGGTGGCGTTGGTACTCTGCCTGGCGTTCACCGGTTGTTCATCCGGGCAAACGGTGACCAAAAAAGAGCCGGTTTTACCAACCCAAACCCAAACAGTTCCTCTTGTCCCCATTGACAATACCACCCAGTTTGAGGGTAAGACCATGTACGATTACTATATGCTCAACCGGGATACCATCGGTTGGCTGAAGGTAAACGGCATTAAAACCGATAATGTGGTGATGCTTACCAAGGACCTGGTGTATGACACCAACGCCAAAGGTGAGAAAAAGTATATTTACCACAACTTTGAGGGGGAACGCAGTTCCTACGGTGAATTGTATTTAGACCCTCGGTGTTATGTAAACCAAAACGACATTAGTCAAAACGTCACGGTGTACGGTCATCATATGAGAGACGGCACCATGTTGGCTGGGCTGGAACAGTACCGGAACAAAAGCCATTTTGACCAATATCAATATTTTGAGTTTACCACCCTGTGGGGTACCACCTATTACTACCGAGTGTTTGCCGTGTTCCAGGTAAATCTGCTGATCAAGGAGGAACGGGAGTTTGAATTCCGTTTGCCCGATTTTGAGGATCAGGCCGATTTCATGGAAATGGTCAACAACGTGAAAGAACGGTCGCTATATGATACCGGCGTAGAGGTAAAGGAGAATGATAAGATCATGACCCTTTACACCTGCACCTATCCCACCGGCAATCCATCGGTGGATGACGCCCGTTTGATGGTAGTGGGCAGAATCTGCACCGAAGAAGAAATTGCTTCCTTGCAACAAACGGCATAAACGAATGAACCCGTAGCACGTTTTGTGTTGCGGGTTTTTCTATGGAATACCCAATTGCTGTCACCCACCGTAGGGGCGACCTTTGGTCGCCCGTTGTTTTGTGACCTTCGCGGGCGAACACAGTTCGCCCCTACCTATTACTTTTAAATCATGATGGTATTCATGGCAAACCGCTCACCACCATTCCACCTCATCCGTCAACCTGCGGTTGCCACCTT
>CAYLYC010000014.1:0-13792 GCA_964387715.1 uncultured Eubacteriales bacterium
CATAATGAGTTGCGGTTGTCCATGCAGTTGCAGACGGGTGTGTTCGCTGATAAACGGCCAACCGTAGGCAGGGTGTTGTCCCCACATAAACTCTTCTTCAACAGCACCAAGATTGGTTATTGCTTCGTGAATCTCTAATTTGGCGCTGTCTTCTCGTAAACAAACGGTCTTTTCCAGTAAAAAAGGAGATCGGATGGTGCGCAAAGTGAGTTTTACTTTTACACATTCCGGCGTGTCTTCCAAAACGGTGCATTCCCATGGGTATTGACAGGCCTCTCCGTGTATTCCGATTTCACCGCCGTGATTCAAGGTAGCCGGCGCACCGTAGGTAGGGAAGAGGTCTTGCCATCCGCCAACGTAGGTATCCAAGAAGTTTCCGGCCGATGCCGGTCTTGTCATGGGATGACCACAGTTATTCAGCGATTGGAATGAATGCCACATATAATCCAAATCGGTGGGCTTATACACCAGTTCTAAAATATCGGCTCCCTTGTCTAATGCAAATACCACCTTGATTTTGTTGTTTTCCAAGGACAACATTCTAAAATCATTCAATATACGGTATTGCCGCAGTCTGCATCCGTAATTTCTGGTATGGGTGTATTTTTCTTTAATGACCATATCGTTTCCCCCAATTTTCAGAATACTAATACCTTATAAAATCGGAAAGACAAGCCGGTGTGGGATTGCCTTTCCGAATAATAACAATATCAGGTGCTGTATCCATGTGTCCATTGCCACGGTGTTGTTGACGCCGGATGGATGAGAAGCACAGGGATTACAGTTCCCAGTTTTTAACGCCGTTTGTCCAACTGCCAAAAGGAGCGGCAATGGCTTCACTTACGTAGCAGGTGCCTTTACCCAACCGCATAATAGATGCCGGGCATTCCATAGAAATGGGGCCGTACAGTTCAATGCGTGAGATCATTCTTTGCCAGGAGTCACCGCCGGGATTACAGAAAGTGTGTACTTCAAAACGGTCTCTGGCGTTAACGATATCCCGAGGACCGATGGTGGCAGCACGGGGCGGAACAGCCCAAACGTCGCCGGAAGCACCCATAGGTGCAAACAGGGAGTTTTCGCAAATGGTTAAGGGACTTTCAGTGGTTACACGAGAGCCCAATTTGCAGAATTCTTCCAGCGTGTCAGCATGAAATTCAGCAACACCGGGATCAATAAAGGCAGTATGTCCCGGCCAACCGGTAGCAGAATAAACCACGTCTGCACCGCCGTCACCGATTTCTTCGATCAAGGATGAATAAACGTTGTCGCCTTTGTTTTCGTTGGTGAATACGTGCCAATGCTCAACGTCAGGGCGCAAATCTTCCCGGATGTTGCCGTAGAAGTGATTGCGGAAGGAATAGCCCAAACCGGCACCGTAGGTGAGGGGAGCCACGTTACCGTCCTGGTCACACCATTCGTCCATGGCAAACATATCTACGTTGCGGCAACTTACGTTGTAGCGGTTGATCATTTCAGCAACGGCTTGATACGTGCCGGGCCATTGGTTGGGGAAAATCGCAGTTAAATGACGGTCCATTACGTCACTTAAATAGATACGATGAAAAATGTCCTGCACCAGAACCTGAACGGGATCAATTACCACTTTTACACTATACCCGTTTTCATTGGTGTATTCCATATCCTCCCGCTTGATGTTGCGGACTCGGTCCAGCATTTCAATGTCTTTGGACGGAAGCCAACTTGCCGGTTGAAAATCGAACTCATAGTTATTCTTTGCCATAATCAATATCCTCCAATATTATTTATCATTTTCAATAACGGTTTCACCGGAAAAAATAACGGTTTTAATATGTACCATATCATCCATCAATATGAGGTTTGCCTTTTTGCCGGCTTCAAGACTGCCGATCTCATCATCCATTCCCAATGCTCTGGCAGGATTCAGGGAAGCAAACCGAATGGCATGACACAAGCCGTATCCGGTATGTTTCATAAGGTTTCTACACGCATTATCCAACGTTAAATGACTGCCTGCCAAATGTCCTTCATAATCATAATTCAAATCAGGACCAAATGCAACACCGTCTTCTTCATTGTTGGTGAAGTCGCCGCTCAAGGGCATGGAGTCGGTAATAAGGATCATTCGTTCCACACCTTTGGTGCGAACCACCATTTTTATCATATCGGATTGTACGTGAATCCCGTTTTCATCACAAATCAGTTCGGCGTAAATATCCGGGTCGTAAAGCGTGAATTCATCGCATCCGGCACCAATGGTACCTTGTGCAGATCCAGGTGCCTTACCGGAGTCACCGTGGTGTGTCTGGATTTTCAAACCGTACTTTTTGAGTTTGCGACAATCAGCAGCAGAAGCAAAGGAGTGGCCCATAGCAAAAACCGCATCCGGGTCTTTTTGGTGGACGTACTTTACGAAATTCTCGATGCCCTCTCGTTTGGGGTCAACAGCCCATACTTTGGCAAATCCTTTTACGTCTTCCACCAAGGGTGCGTATTCATTTTCGTCAATGTCGCCGCCCCAAAGAATGTACTTTTGGTTGCTGCCCGTACCATTCATATAGGGCCCTTCCATGTACAAACCTGCCAAAATACGACCGGCACCGGTACGGGATGCTTCCCGCACTTTTTGGGCACCCTCCAGCATTTGCTCCAAATTCAGGTTACAGTAGAATGCCGGTAAAACGGTGGTTTCACCGTGCCGTAGAAAATGCTCTGCGGCTTTTGCGGGTTCGTTGGCAAATAAATGTTCGGTGGATCCGTGATTGTGAATGTCTACCAATCCCGGTGCTGTGTAAAGTCCGCCAGCGTCTATGATCTCGGCCGTATCCGGAATGGTAACTTCAGATGCCCAGCCAACCTGCACAATACGGTCGTCCTCCCAGGTGATGGCACCGTCCCAGATAATACCGTCTTCCATGACCAGTTTGGTATTGATAATCGCCTTCATAGTTGATACCTCATTTATCTTGTGATGAACTGTTTTTCAAGGATTACAGTTTGTATACAACCACTGTGCCCAGCCGTTCATCTGCGCCAATGGCTAAATACTTGCCATCGGGAGATACGGCACAGGATGTTACGTGGGTGCAGTTGTAGATCTCATCAATGTTTTTACCATAGATGCTATCCATATAACCCAACCATTTCAAACCATCCTGATCGTTATAACTGAACAGAGAAGCCAGATCCATCTCATCACCGGCAACGCCGTAAACGGTTTTGCCATCGGGTGTGGCGGTTAAACAATGAATGGGGCCGTTAACTGCGGCAGCACCTAAACAAAATACCGAACCCTCCTTGATGATGGCAGCCATACCGTCAAGAGTACCCACAAAGCGGCGTCCGTCAAACAAAGTGGCATCCGCGGTAGCCACGGCTTTGTATTGACGTCCGGGTTGATAGGGCAGTTGTTCTTCAACCGGTGCGGACAGTTTATTTTCCCCTTGTTTAAAGAAGGATTGTTCTTCTTGGGTTAATTCTGCCAATGGCTTAACACATTCCAACACGCAATTCTTAACCGTAAAGGCGTATTGTGTTTTTTCACCGCAAATACCGCACACGGTTTCGTTATCTTTCCAGAACAAAGATTTAACGGCACTGTCTTCGATGTGTTTGGGTGCCAGGGCTCTCCACAGCAGGGCAGGTGAACCGGCAATAGGGAAGGCAACCGTTGTGGGGTTAGCCGCCAAAATCAGCTCATCACGGTGAATTTCCTCGGATTGACGGATGTATTCCTCATCATCGGGATCGAAATAGGGATCGGTCAAAGGCAGGGTCTGTGTATACATCGTGGGCTTGTATTCATTCAAGTTGATGGCAGTGATGTCAGGACCGTCTAAGGCGTGATTGGTGCCGGTGATAAACATAATGCCTTCATGGTTGATTGCCAATTCACTGCACCAAGCACAAGCACGTTGGGGTGTACCAACAACACCCAACCATTCCGGTTCGCCGCCCCGGGTAATATCCCAACGGTATAAGGAGTTGGGCATACCGCAGGGCAAATTGGCGTCGAAGTTGTTCAAAGAGGTTACCACATACCAAAGAACACCGTCGGCATCAAAGTCCATACCAAAAATGCCGTGGCGGTTTTCACCAATGGCATGGCGATCGGCACGTAAATAGGAACCCATATCCTCAAAGGTGTCGGTTTTGGGATCAAAAGCGATCAGGTTTCCGCTGTACATACCAGCCATATACAACCGTCCGTCAGGACCGTTATGGGCGATGGACAGATTGTTGTAGAACGAGTGGTGGTCATATGGACAATGTTTGAACTGATAATCCAGATCCTCAAGTTCCAGGGTTTCGGTATTGGCCCGATACAAGTGACCGGTTCTGGAAGCGCTGTAAACGTTTCCGTCGGTACCGATAACCAGACGGAAGGCATAGTTTTCGGTTACCTTGCCGAAGTCAATGGTTGTTTTATCATCCAAGCTGTAACGATACAGGTGGCCGCGGAAAATGCCCAAGAACCAAACAGCGTTGTGAGCGGGTTCGTATACCGAACCGTAAATGGATTCATGAGGAACCGGGATACCCAGACATTCGGCTTTGTCGGTTTTGGGGTCGTAGATAACGATTGCACCGCCGGCAAAACCTTCCCACAGATGATGATAGTGAGCAATGGGCATCCAGGTAGGATGACTGGGGGCTTTATCGGTGGTGTGGGTTGTCATAATGATGCGGCCATCGGGCATAAAGCAAATAGACGAATGGAATTTACTGGCACGGATCGCACGGTCTTGGGGCATAATGACGTCTTCCACCTTGAAGTGCTCGGTGGTTTCATTTGTGTGGTAATCATAACTGCAAAAACGTACGTACCCGTTGTTGCAAATTTCTGAAGCTAAACCAAAATACAACTTACCGTCCGGACCTACGTTACTGTCCCAAATGGCATTGTGAGAGTGCCGGGGAGGATACAAATACTGCTGAACCCCTGTTTGAGAAATCAGCTTAAAGTCCTCGCGGGATGCCAAAACATATTTTTCCATTGTATTCATCTAACCTTTCGTAATAAAATTTTGTTTTTATAAAGATATATTGAATAGCTTAACCGCATTCCAGCAAAGAATATCTTCGATGGCTTCACGGCTTAAAGACAGCTTTTCAGCCGCTTTTTTAAACGCTAATAACTCCTCGTACATAAATGTGGTGATGTTTTCTTCGTCTGTTTCACGCATATGAGAGTCGTTGGATACATCACCGTACATACCACGGGGTACCACATTGATGTAATTGCCGTTTTCGGTGATGCGGTACATACGCATCTTGGTGATAGGCATATCCGAACCGAATAGCAGACGTTTGCTGCCTACTGCCTCCAGACAGGCGGTAATTGCCGGTTCGTATGTGGTGGCGGTAAAATCGAAAAGAAGGTTTTTGCTGTGACGCAGGGTGTCAAAGGCATTCCCCAAAGATTCCTTTGTGTAGGCACGGCCGATATGAGCGACAATAACCTTTGCGTTTGGATATTTCTCATCGATCTCCATCAATTGGGCAATGTTCAGCGGGTCGGCCAAACGATCATCCCGAGAAATATGCAGCATCACCACGCCGCCCAACTCATCCATCAGCGCAAACTGCGCCGGTGTAATGAAATCGTAAATGCGGATCTCTTTTCGAGGAATGTAGGACGGTGCATGATTGAGATAGGGTTTGATTCCGCAAAAGCCCTGGGTAAATGCTTGGCGGATCTCTTCTTCCGAGGTCTCCGGCCGGATACAGTACAAAGCCGGTAGGTTGTGCTGCTTTGCGTGTTCCAGCACATAGGGATTCCCGATGTGAATATGACAGTCGGGATGTGTCATCAAAACGGGAAGCACACGTTTGCCGGGAAACATGGTTTCGTAAGAAGCCATTAAGTCTTCATAGGTGCAATCCGGTGCCACCAAATCGGTCCAGGTCACCAGATTTTCGGATGATTTGTAGTTTTCTCTGGCAATAGGAGGCCACATATGGATGTGGGCATCCACGATCACATCCGGGAGAAAATCCGCCAGATGGGTTTCATAAACTTGTCGGTCATAAGGTGTTGCGTTGACTCCAAACATATAAATTCTCCTTCATTATTTCATGATATCGTGTAAATGCAGTGCATTTGACATTTTTAAAAAAGTGGTATATACTGAAAACGAATTAAAACCCCAGAAAGTGAGAACGTGTTATGAACAAAACCGAACGTCACGAACAGCGAATTCTCAACGAACTTCATCAAACCGGCACGCTCACGGTGGCTCAGGCAATGAAACTCCTGAACGTGTCGGAATCCACTGTGCGTCGTCTGTTTACCCGATTGGAAAGTAACGGGGTAGCCATACGCCGGTATGGGGGGATCCAACTTTTGCGGGAACATCGTGATGACGATTATCACTACGATCAGGTGGTGAGACAAGCGGTGTTGCAAAAGAAAAAACTGGCGCAAAAAACCGTGAAACAAATTACAAGCGGCGATATTTTATATATCGACTCGGGTACTACCATGGCTTGTCTGTGCGCTCAATTGGCACAGCGCATTACATTGGGTGAGTTAACCAATCTGACGGTGTTTACCAACTCGCTTGTCAATTTGGAAATTCTTTCACCACATCTTTCGGTGTCGCTGATTGGCGGCGAATACCGAAGCAATCGACGGGATTTCTCCGGTTATTTATCCGAAAAGATTTTGAACGGGTTGCATTTCACCAAATGCTTTTTGGGCGCTGATGGATACCATCCGCATCACGGCTTTACTGCCACAGATTTCAGTACTGCCCACCTAAACGAGTTGGTGTTAGCCAATACCGACAAAGCGTATGTAGTGATTGACAGCAGTAAGTTTATGATGGCATCTATGGTCAGTTATTCTCATGAGAGCACCATTCACGTTATGGTTACCGATAAAGTTCCTCCACAGGCAATGGTCAAACAGTTGGAAGAATCACAAATTGAACTGATTCTCTGTTGATCGTTTTCACCATTCCTCTTTCGCAGTAAGGCGAAGGAGGAGTTTATTTTGTTGTTAGCAGGGAAGAGGCGTGTGCCAAATAACGCTCCCGTTTTTCACGATAAAAGTCAAACAGGGAAGCGTCTTCCAGGATCAGGGGTTCCGGGTGAACCATCATAGCGGCGGCTTGTTCATAATCTGAAAAAGCGCCAATGCCCACACCGGCCATCATGGCGGCGCCCACACAAGCGGCGTCCGATTCACGCATACGGTACACTTCGCATCCGGTAATGTAACCAACCAATTCACTCCACAAACGGCTTTTGGCGGCGCCGCCGGTCATCATCAGGCGTTTGACCGGCATACCGTGTCTTGAAAATTCTTCCAATGCAATGGCGGTTTCAAAGGCAACGCCTTCCATCAATGCCCGGGCGATATCGTATTGATCGTGGTGCAGATCCAAACCAAGCAAACATCCTTTGGCATTTGCTTGACTTTTGGGGAATCCCGTGCCGGACAGGTAAGGGTAGAACAGAACGTCGGCAGCCGACAAGGCACGATCGGCGGCTTTGGCATCCATTTCTGCAAAATCGCTTCCAATGATATTGCGATACCACTTAAGAGCCGAACCGGCACTTAACAAAGAAGCCATTGCCCCGTATTTTCCCGGTGCCGGAAAAACGCCGGGAGAGATATGAGAGTCGGTATAAAGGGGTTCTTTGGTTACGCCCAGCACGACCCATGTGGTTCCGGTTGCCAATAACATATCGCCTACGTTGACAGCACCGGCACCCATTGCCGCACAATATTGGTCATGAGCGCCGTTGAATACTTGAACAGAAGGGTCTAAACCCAATTCGTTTGCCGCATCCTTTGTCAGGTTGCCCACAAAACTACCGGATGGTTGAACAACCGGTAAACGGTCGGTCGTGATACCGATGACATCTAAAATATCATCGTCCCATTGTCCGGTGTGAAGATCCAGCATTTGCCGTATTGCGCCATTGGTGGGGTCGATCACGAAGCGGCCGCATAACCGCCCATTGATAAATTCCAACGTGGATACAAAGCGTCCGGCGGCGGAAAATACCTGGGGCAAATGTTCACGGATCCACATGATCTTGGCAGCATCCAACGTGGCATCGACCTGCCAACCGCTTTTATGATAAATGGTATCCGCACCTACCGTTTGCGCCAAAGCAGATGCCTGTTGACAGGCGCGATGATCCATCCAGGTGATGGCCGGGGTCAACGGGCGACCGTTACCATCTACCGCCAACATAGAAGCGCCTTGGGTAGAAATGCCGATACTACGGATGCGAGAACGATCGGGCAGATCTGCGGTTGCTTGACGAATGGCTTGTACAGTAGCCGTCCACCAATCCTCTGCATTTTGCTCCACCCAGCCATCAGTGGGGAATTGAAGTTCGTATTCGTGATAACCTTTTCCTAAAATGTTTCCCTGACGGTCTGCAACAATGGCTTTGGTACCGGTGGTTCCCACATCCAATCCGATAAACAACATAGGATTCTCCTCTTTATAACAGTTCGTCGATGGCGTTCACTAAGTACATGATGCTCACCGGTGTAGAAATAACCGGCGGTTTGAGCAATACAACCGGAGGACAATTTGCCTTATACAACTGTGCGCTGGAATCGATGCAACGTTCGTTGAGTTTTTTGGCAAATGCTGCGGCTTTATCAACGGTGGCAAATTGCAGACCCACCAAATGTCCGCAACCTTCTACCTTGTTCAGGGTATTGCCGTGACGGCTTTGAACCTCTGCCAGTCGTTCCTGAAGCAGATTGCCACAGTTTTCTACCTGTTCGCCATTGACTTGCATAAAGATCATGGTGATCAGGTAGGACAAGGATGCCAATTCTTCTTGTCCGTTGGTGACCAATGCACCGAACTGATTGAGGGTATCCATCTCGGCGGTGGTGATGATTTTACTGGCAGGGTATTCGCCGCCGGGGAAGCCCTTGCCGATGATTGCAAAGTCGGGCTTTAAGTCATACAGACGGAACATAAACATGCCCCGATACCACATACAGGATTGAATTTCATCAACCATGGTAGGCGTGTCATATTCCCGACAGCAGGCATAAGCGCCTTGCAAAAATTCTTTGGTTAAGCGAATGCCGCCGTAGTTCATAAGCACGATTTCGTGCATAAAACCGGCGGTTTTGTACTTGCCGGTGTTGTATTGTTCCATTTTTTGACGGAAATCATCCAAATCGTTGATGGCGACCGGTACGACTTTATACAATTCCGCTTCTTGCGCTTTTTGGTAAAAATCAGGCCACAAGCCACGGAAGGTTTGGGTCAAGGTAGTGGTACCGTGATAGTTGCCGGTGCTTCCGCCTTCGTGGTCAGCCATGACAAAAAATACCGGCACTTTACCCTCGTATTTGGGAGCGGCAAAGGTATTGTCCAAGCGGTAAAACCGTGCCAACATCATTTTAACGCCGGCTTCCACTGCCAAACTACCGGTTTCCAGATTGATTACCCGGTTGAGTACGTGTGGCTCATTGGAAGCGATAACGGCATCGGTTGCCGACTCGTCGTTCCAATCAATGCCGTTGGCAGATTGCACCAGCCGTTTTTCCACCAGCCGGGTTATATATCCGCGGGTGTTGTTGTGAGTGGCGTTGAGGATGCCCAATTGACGGGCATTATCCACCAAACGGTATCCGGCGAATTTATGTCCCAGTGAGGCGTGGTAATGTTCACTTTTACCAATGTAATATAACCGACCGTCTTCGCCGATTCGAAAACTGACCCCACCGGTCATGGGTGCCATGGCTTTATGGGCGGCTGCACGGAATGCGTTGGTAGGTGCACCGTCTTCGGTGTTATTAAAGGGCGCTACAACCTGTTCGCCAACCTTGGAAAGCAAAAAGTCGTTGAGGGACTGTTGTTCTTCCGGGAAGAAATCAACGGCTTCGTCTGCCAGGGCACGTGCTTGTTGTGCATTCATGCGTTCAAAGAAAACGTTGGCTTCTACCACGCTTTCCATATAATCTTTGCCTAAAATATCAGTTAATGAAAGTTTGGGTGAATGAAAATACATATCATTATCCTCCTGTCATGTGTATTGTTAGTTGATTGAGTCCAGTTCCACCACACGTCCCTCTTTGTGAGAAATGAGGGCTGCAGTTTGCAATTTGTGAGAAAGGGCTGTTTCTTCCGGTCTCATACAGCCAAATTCCACGTCGTTGCCTTCTAATTCGCTGATGAATGCTGCCCACATTTGCAACATGGCATCAGTAAAGCCAAATTCAAAGATACCGCCGGTGATGGTGGGCAACATTGGTTTGTAGCCAATGCCCAGGCGGCACCATGCTTGTTCTTTTGCCCATGAATCGGTGTAATAGAAAGCGTTGGGGTCATCGGTAGAGAAACGAGCGGATGCTTTCAAACCGTCAATTTCCAAAGACCAACTGTTGGTGGCACCGGGTTTAAGCCGCATGGTTCTCATGACCAAGGGGAAGGTTTTGCCGTCGGTGTCAAGAACGTCGGAAACCAACAGAGCGTTGTCCCAAGTAAGACAGTCAGCCATGCCGCCCTTTCCGTCCGGACGTTTATCCACGATTTTTGATAATTTTGCAAACACGTTCAGGGGTTTCCAACCCATACGGAAGGGTACGTGCTGGGTATGAATGCCTAAATCACCCATACAGCCGTATTCACCGTTGATATCCACCATGCGTTTCCAGTTGATGGGTTTTTCCGGATCCATATCGCTGGAATGGCAGAAAGAGGAACGCACCTCGATAATTTTGCCAAATCGCCCTTCCCGGATCCATTGAATCAGTTGTTGACACGCCGGGTAATAGGGAAATTCGCTGGAACAGCGCACAACGACTTGGGGATGAGCGTCGATGGCCTGCATGATCGCATCGTTTGCTTCTTTGTCAATGCCAAAGGGTTTTTCGCCCAGCAGATGTTTGCCGGCGTTAATAATGTCTACGTATACCTGTTTATGTAAAACATGGGGTACGGCACAGTAGATGGCATCAATATCGTCTTTTTCCAATAGTTCGTGGTAATCGGCGGTTGTGTAGCGCACGGTGTCAAAGTTGTTGACAAACCAATTCCGGGCTTGTTCATTGGTATCGCACACCCCCACGATTTCCGGGCGTGTGATATCCTTGTTCAGGTGACACCACCGAGCCGCCGCACTGGCAAATTCTTTTCCCATCAGGCCGCAACCGATGATACCAAAACGAATTGTTTTTTTCATACCATTTCCTCCTAATTGATGCAAAAGTATATGTGTAAATTTATTGTTTCTTTTTGATTTTTTCTTTGGTTTGCAAGAATAGTTGCATACAGGTCATACCCAGTAAAACACCGGCAGACATTGCTACCATTAACAGAACCGTATGTAACGTTTGATCTACAAATTCCTGCCGTTGTCCCGCTACCAGCGTGTGAATGCTTCGATACAATGCGCCTCCGGGGATGAGTGGGATCCACCCCGTAACCAGTATAATGGTGGAAGGACAGCGCAATATACGGGCAATACTCTCGGCATATATGGTAAGTGCGGTAGTGGCAACTAAATATTGTATGGCTTCGTGATGGATCCACACACCTGCGACGCAGTGCATTCCCCAGCCGATCAAACCGCCGATAAAGCAAAAAATCAAATACCGTTTTTGCGCATTAAACACCAAAGCAAACCCCAATGCGCCCAGGGCACCCATCAACGTTTGCAGTATAGCTTCTCTCATAGCAATCCTCCTATACCAACATTCCGGCAATGGTAAAGCCGAAGGTGACGATACAGGCAGTAACCAACGATTGACAGAACCGGCTGATGCCTGAGATCATGTCTCCAACAAACATATCGTGAATGGCGTTGGTCATTGCAATACCGGGTATGAGCAACATGATGTTACCAATGGATATGGCATTATAATTGCAACCGATTCCCAATCGAACCAGCAACGCGTTGCACAAGCCGGTCAGCAGGGAAACTCCAAACAGGGTCAACATTCGATTGAATTTGAATGCGCCCAAAAACTTCTGCAACAGACACATGGTAATACCGGTCACAGCCGCCACCAGCGCATCCGTCCAGCCAGCGCCGAAAAATACACTCAAGGACGCAGAAATACCGGCGTAAGCCAACAGCAAGATCCAAAGGGAACAGCGGTTGGAGCGGTCGATCTCATCAAGCTTAGCAGGAATTTCCTCCAATACAGTCTGTTTGGAACAAATGTCTCGGGAAAGCTGATTGAGTTGCTCTAACATAGTAAGATCCAGTTTTTCCGTACGTACTCTACGCATTTGGGTAGCGCTGTTGCCGTCGTCATCCATGACGGTAACGATAATGCCGGAGGTGACAGAAAAAACATGCGCGGTACTTGCACCCAACGCAGTACACATTCGCTCAAGGGAATCTTCCACCCGGCTGATCTGTGCTCCGCTCACCAACATCCGCATCCCAATATCCAATGATAGACCAAGAATACGGTTTAAGTTTTTTTCTTTCACCAAGTAGGGTCTCTCCTCCTAAAACGAGATACTTTTATCTGCTTATATACTACCAAATTCACGGGATTGTGTCAATAAAAATGTTGGGTTCATTCATGAAAAAGACGGTGTTTTTGACCACTTTGAACGGTTCGGTCATTTGCCAGTAACGGTTTTCATTTGTGTTCTGTAAAGCAAATCGGCCCATACATAATCCCACTCCGTATTTAGCGCCCATTGACCAACAAAAAAGCCGATGAGAAATCCAAAGAAATCTCATCGGCTATTTACTTACATTCCGTATGTCCCTGTCAGGGGATCTTGAAATAAGGGGATTTGGGGTGGGGCAAAGGTAAACACCAGGAACAGCACACCCATCAAACAGATGATCCTAAAGGCAAACTGGGGCCGTTTGCACCCCAAACGGTCTTTTATCATCAGCCGTGTTTCCCAAAGAAACGCCGCTGCCACCGCAATAAAGAAGATGGCAATATTGACCCAGTCGGGGGATTTGCCGAATACGCCGTTGTAGGTGTAAAACAGCACGGGAATCAGGATAAGTCCGGTTGCAATGCCCACCAGCTTCACACACCAAAAGTTATCCTGCTCTTTGAAGAAAGGGCGCTGGATCAGCGCAAAAATAAACAAGGGAAAGAACAGCAGTTTCATGTGTTCCCAGGTGGATTCGTTCACACCGGAAAAGGGGGCAATCAATATGCTCTCGTTTGTCCAGTCATAAAGAAAATGCAACAGCGTACCGCCCAGCGTCGTCAGCGCAAACCCGGCAAACTGCCAAAGGGAAAGATCTCGTTTCATATCCATACCGCCTGTCATGATCGTATTAAGATCATATGCACAAACGCACGCTGTTATTCTGCTGTATTTACCGGGGCGGCAGTTTGAAACGACACAGATCGATCAATGACTTTCCTCGGTCGGGTTGTTTTCTTTTACATACTCAATATATTCATAATCGCTGTTTTTGCTGCGCTCCACCATGACCGAATAAATCTTGTTGTGCAGATCCCTGGTTTTCTCTTTGTTGTTATCGCCCCGGGGATAAAAGGGCCCGTCAATATAAACCTCCATTATGGGTCGTTTAAAGTGCTTTGATCTGCGGTATGTAACGGTCATCGCAAAGGAGGGTTTATTGAATTTTACCGGGAATTTGAAGGAAGTATCAGGGAAAGGGCGAATGTGGGTATAGTACTCCCACACGTGCGCTTCCGGATAAATAACGATAGGGTGATGTTTGCCCAGCCGCTGTTCCATTGCTTTATTCAGTTCTTTAACACCCTGCAAAGTGTTGACAATGGGCAGCGCCCCTAAATAGGGCAATACCTTGCCAATGACAGGAATACCATAGTTGGCGGTGCTGACTACGGTATAAATTCGTT
>CAYLYC010000015.1:0-13589 GCA_964387715.1 uncultured Eubacteriales bacterium
ATCCGGATGGGCTTTTTCAATTTCGTCAAACAGGATGACGCTGTAGGGTTTCCGCCGCACCTTTTCGGTCAACTGACCGGCTTCATCATACCCAACGTATCCGGGCGGAGAGCCGATAATACGGGAAACCGAATGTTTTTCCATAAATTCCGACATATCCAACCGAATCAAGGTTTCAGGCGAATGGAACAGTTCTCCTGCCAACACCTTGACCAATTCGGTTTTCCCCACACCGGTAGGACCGGCAAAAATGAACGATGCCGGACGGCGGCGAGGACTGATCTGTACCCGTGAACGGCGCACCGCCATGGAAACCAGGGAAACCGCTTCCTCTTGACCGATGATCTTTTCATTCAGACGGTCTTCCAGATCGGCAAGTTTTTTCAGATCGCTTTCCTTCACCTTGGCGGCAGGAATACCGGTCCACAGTTCAATGACTCTTGCCAGGTCGTCATCGGTTACCACGCTTTCTCCTGCCTTGGAAGAAAGATCTTCTGCTTCCTGCTGTTTCTTTGCCAGTTGGCTTTTTACATTGGCAATGGCTTCGTAATCAATGGACTGGTCTTCCCCTTCCGGTTGTTCCAGGCCGGTCATTTGTTCCTTCAGGTCTTCCATTTCCCGTTGCACAACGTACAGCCGGTCGGCTTCTTTATTCCGAAGCGCCGCACAGGCGCAGGATTCATCCAGCAGGTCAATGGCTTTGTCGGGCAAAAACCGGTCATTGATATACCGTTCTGACAGCGACACCGCCGACACAAGGATCCGGTCGGGCACGGTCACCCGGTGAAAGGCCTCGTAATACTCCCGGATTCCTTTCAAAATGCCTACCGCATCCTCCATAGACGGTTCTTCGATCTTCACCGGTTGGAAACGGCGTTCCAGAGCACTGTCTTTTTCGATATGCTTACGGTATTCATTAAACGTGGTAGCGCCAATGACCTGTACTTCCCCCCGGGAAAGGGCGGGTTTCAAAATGTTAGCGGCGTTCATACTGCCTTCGCTGTCACCGGTTCCCACCAAAGAATGAACCTCGTCAATAAACAGAATGATATTGCCCTCTTGTTTGACCTCGTCGATCAAACCCTTGATGCGGTTTTCAAACTGTCCCCGGAATTGGGTTCCTGCAACCAACGCGGTCATATCCAACAGGTGGATCTCTTTATCCATCAATTTGGCAGGAACATCACCGGCGGCAATTTTCAGCGCCAATCCTTCGGCAATAGCGGTTTTACCAACCCCCGGTTCACCAATCAGGCAGGGGTTGTTTTTGGAGCGGCGGCACAAAATTTGCGTTACCCGGTACAATTCTCTGTCCCGACCGATAATACGGTCCAACCCGCCTTCTCTTGCTTTGGCGGTCAGATCGGTACAATACAAATTCAAATGCTTCCGCTTTTTATTTTTACCGGATTTTTTTCCTTTTGCCGGTTTTTCGTTATCGGTTTTATTCTCCTGCCGGTCAGCCCGTTGTGCCATATCCTGCATAAAGGGAAAGGTTGCGGCGCCGCCGGGCATAAAACCGTCTTCATCATCCTCATCACCCGTTCCGGTGAACATTTCCATCATTTGCGCCATTTCTTCCGAAGCGGCTTCGATGTCATCATCGGTAAGGTTCATTTTCTCCAGCAGATCGGTTACCGGTTTAATATTCAATTCTTTTGCACATTGCAAACAAAGTCCTTCGGGAACAGAGTTATCTCCTTCCATACGGGTGATAAAGATCACCGCCGGGCGTGTTTTGCAACGGCTGCAAAGTTTCGGTGTCATGAAATTTTTTCTCCTTCAAACCGTTCGGTTTCTATATTATAAGTACCCTTTCGAATACCTTGGTACACAAAATAATATTGTATCCATGCGCCAATCATACATACGCAACAAACCAGCGCCATGGTCCACATTCCCCCACCGGGAATGGTATAATCCGCAATATCGCATATCATGGTGACAAACAGTGTCAAATACAACGCAGCGGTGGAAATTTTTCCCATAATTTTGGCTTCCGCCGGACGGGAACCGTTTTTCACCAATATGTAAGCGCCAATCAGCATTGCCGATTCCTTTAGCACCAATACCACCATGGTTATCGTCAGTTGGGGATGGCGCAAAAGCAAGGCAAACACCACCGAAGCGGTGGTCAATTTATCCGCCACCGGGTCGATGATCTTACCAAAATCTGAGACCTGGTCAAACCGACGGGCAATGAACCCATCCAACAGGTCGGTTAAGCCGGATACTGCCAACAGCACGGCAGCAACCAATTCCCAATCCCTGGTGTAGGTGGTTGTGATGAAGGGAATCAGGCACAACCGAACCATAGACAATATGTTGGGAATGGTGAAAATAGAATGTTTCAAGCAAACTGCCCCCTTTTACATTTGCAAAGCTTGACTCAACCACCGATACAACTCGGTGGCTTCTTTTACCTCTTGGGTAATTCCTAAAATTCCTTCTGGATTCAATGCAATCAAAAAATCCAATAGATAAACGGTTGCCCCACACAGCACCAAGCCGATGAGCAATCCTATAAAACCGCCGCAAAGAGCATTGAAGCCCCGGATCACCGGCATTTTTGCGGTATGGCACAAGCCCTTTGCAATCAGCCACAACACGATCCACAAAATACAGAACAGCAACACGAACAAAAGGCATTGCAACAACAGGATCATAGCAGGTGCGATCACGTCTTCCTTCAGCACGGTGGCGATCTGATTCAAGGATTTGTCTTGAATCTGCGCCGAGACCTGTTGGTTGTCAAATCCCAGCACACCGCCCAGCCCGCTCACTGCCGAGCCGGAACCTAAAAATTCCTCCACCGTCTGGTTCACCGTTTCTTCGGTAACGTCGGCAAGTGCCGCATCCACCGTTTGGGAGACCGACTGGGCAAAAAACCAATCGTAGGCGGCGTTTGCCATGGGCTTGGCCGCAACGAAAGAAATTCCCAACGCCAAAAGGATCACCAAAAAGGACAGCAACATTTTTACTGCGCCTTTTTTATATCCCACATACCCGGCAATTGCCGCAATCAAAACCAATACGATATCGATCAGCCAAGCCACAGTAACCCATCCTTTCCCTATTATTACACCGCTGATTTAATTCATTGTAAACTGCCGTCAATCGGCATACACTTCATCCAAAGTTTCGGCACCCAGCACAATGGCACGACTGCCTTTGCACAACAGCATTTTGGCATCTGCCTGTAAAACCGCTTCGCCATTGGCTTCGCCGTATCGGTTCATAAACAAAACCGATTGATCCGCCAACAACTGCACCTTTTTCCCTTTGGCAGAAACCGAAAGGATCTCCTGGTTGAGTACCGTTTCACCCAGCACTTCCAGTTCTTTATCCAACACCACCATTTTGGTGTTTCGGTCATTCTGGTGCATTCCCAAGATCAGCACCGCCCCAAAATCATTGGTGTTATCAAAGCAACGCAGAGTGCCCCCGGCGTATAAATACTCTTTGCTTTCACCGTCCCGATTAAGAGAAACCGCCCGATCACTGAGCAAAGACACCACCTGAGAACCCTTAAATTCCAAAGAAACAGGGGTACTGCCGGGAATGCTTTTTTCGGTGAGGATCACGTTTTTCTTCGTGTCATACAAAATAATATCGGTAACGCCTTGGGCGGCTTCCACTCCAAAGGTGTGAATGGCCAGGTAACGCCCGTTATCCGACAGCGCAACCCCCATCACCTGCCGTTTGGCGGAATGCCACACAAATTTTTCTTCTGCAGAGGCGTTGTATACATTCACGTCGGAAATATAGTTGCTTCCTCGGGTGACCACAGCAAAATAACCGTTGTCCGCCATACAAGCGGTGGTTATGACCTGATCCAGATCCATGGTATACACCGTTTTTGCCCGGTTTTCGATTCGCAATCCCTTGCCGCCCCGGTCATATATCATCACCCGGGCAGAACAGGCGGCAACCGCAGGACTGGCAAATCCGTGTTGCCGTTCAAACAACAATTTTCCGTTGGATTTGTACAGATATAAGGAGGAATCCCCCAGCAAAGCAACGTCGCTTCCCACAGAAATAATATTCCGGGAACTGGATGCAGAAATGGATACGGGGAAACCCTCGCCCGAACCGGCGCCGGCAAACATATTTTGTACGTATTCCACCATGCCGATGGGCACCATGCTGTTGATGATCACCGCAATCACCGCCACCACAGCCACGACCCCCACCCAGCGTAACACCTTTTGTGACTTGCCCCCAAGGATCACTTGAAAGCCGTTCTCTTTGGTGCTTTTTTTGCTGGTTGTTTGTTTCAAATTTTGCCACAGGGTCTTGACCCCATTGCCGGAAGAACCGGATGCTCTTTTTCCCGAAAGGGGCTTCGTCCCGCCTGCCGACGAGGGTTTCCGGGGCTTTGCAGGGCGTTTGGTTTCCTGCCGCTCCAGTTTTTCTGCCATTTTTTGTTCCTGCCGGGCAAGACGGTCCTGCTGTTTTTTATGCAGCAGTTCCCCTTTACCCGCCGAAATCACTCTGGCATCGGTACGGTTCATCCTCCGCCGACGATCCTGTTCGGCTTTTTTATTTTGGTTTGACATGGTTTGTCCACCTACTCGTAAAACACTTGATTCAAATACAATCCTTCCGGAGGAGCAGTAGGCCCTGCCTTGCTCCGGTCTTTTGCCGCAAGTATGGCCGGAATACCCTCTGCCGGAATCTTGCCTTGGCTGACCCGCAGTAACGTTCCCACCATAATGCGAACCATATTATACAAAAACCCATCTGCCGACACCCGGAAGACGACCATATCCCCTTCCCGGGTAACCGATGCGCTATACACATGACGGGTTCGATCGCCGGGTTTTGCATTTTCGGAGCAAAAGGAGGAAAAATCCTTTTTGCCCACGAAATCCTGGGCCGCACGATTCATTTTTTCCACGTCCAAGCCATACCGGTAATGGTATGCTCTGCCGGCGGTCATAGGGTCACGGTGTACCCCGTTATAAATGTAATAGACGTATTCTTTTGATCTCACCGAATACCGGGCGTGAAAATCTTCCGGCACCACCCGGCAATGGGTGACCGCAATATCATCCGGCAAATTCCGGTTGGCAGAACAAATGATACCAAAGGGGTCCCGTTCCAGGGGACTGTCAAAATGACAGCAGTACATATTGGCGTGTACACCGCTGTCGGTTCGGCTGCAACCGGTAACGCCCGGCCGGTGGGGGAACATTTCGGTGAGCGCATCCTGAAGAACAGGTTGCACCGCAATCGCATTATCCTGCACCTGCCAACCGTGATACGCCGTACCGATATATCGTAAGGTCAACAAATATCTCATGACAGTACGCCGCCAATCAGATTGCCTATCGCACCGGGCAAATGGATGTTGCACAAAATAACGCCGGCAAACAGTACCGCTACCCCTAACAGGGCAAAAACGTCAAACCACTGAAAATGCAGTTGTTTCATGCGTGTTCTGCTCTCACCGCCATGGTAACAACGGCATTCCATGGCATCTGCCAATTCTGCCGCCCGGCGGAAGGAGGAAATGAGCAACGGTATCAAAATGGGAATCAGCGCTTTGATACGGCTCATCAAACTGCCGTTTTCCAGGTCCGCTCCTCTGGCCTTTTGCGCCGCCATGATCTTTTCGGTCTCCTCAATGAGCGTGGGAATAAACCGTAACGCAATGGTCATCATCATGGCAAGGGAATGAACGTCCAGCTTGATATATTTTAAGGGAGAAAGCAACCGTTCAATGGCATCGGTCAGTTGGGTGGGAGAGGTGGTGTAGGTGAGCATGGAACTGCACAAGATCAACAGGCAAATGCGCAAAGACATATACAGTGCCGTCAGAACACCGCCGGAGGTGATGGTGATTTTCCACACGTCCAGCAAAACCACACCCTTCGTACCATAAAACACGTTAATAACCGAGGTTAACAATACAATGGGAAGAATGGGTTTCAAGGTTTTCACATACATTTTCAATGGGATTTTGGTCAGCCCGATCACCACCCCGAGAAACAGCGCAGTGATGAGCAAAGAAACCGAAACCTTTGCCACGAAGGTGAGCACGATGAACAGTACGGTGAAAAGAATTTTCGCCCGGGGATCCATGCGATGGATCACACTGTTGGCAGGGTAAAACTGACCGAAGGTAATATCATTCAGCACGGTGGTCACCGCCTTCCTTCAGCCGCAAAATTTCCCGGATGCCCTCTGACAGGGTATAGATCCCGTCCCGAACGGGAAAGCCCTTTTCTTTCAGCCCCAGCAAGATCCGGGTAATGACCGGCACATCCAAAGAGACCGACCGCAACACATCGCTGTTGGCAAACACCTTGTCCGGCGTATCCACCATCATTTGTTCGCCCCGGTTCATCACCAGTATGCGATGGGAAATTGCCGCAACGTCTTCCATATTATGAGAAACAAACAGCACCGCAGCACCGGTTTGCTTGTTATATTCCCGAATCAGATCCAGGATGATCTGCCGACCCTTAGGGTCTAAACCGGCGGTGGGTTCATCCAAAATCAAAACCTTGGGCTCCATGGCGATCACCCCGGCAATTGCCGCCCGGCGTTTTTCGCCGCCCGACAGGTCAAAGGGGGATTTCTCCAGCAATTCACGGGGCAATGCCACCATTTCTGCGGCGGCACACACCCGACGGGCAACCTCATCCTCTGAAAGCCCCATGTTGCGGGGCCCAAAGCCAATGTCTTTTTCCACCGTTTCATCAAACAGTTGATATTCCGGATACTGGAAAACCAGACCCACCTGAAACCGGAATTTCCGGATCTCTTTTGGGTTTTCCCAAATATCAACGCCGTCGATCATCACCCTACCGGACATGGGTTGCAGCAATCCGTTGAGCAACTGCATCAAGGTGGATTTGCCCGACCCGGTATGCCCCATGATGCCAAGAATCTCCCCCGGTTGCACCGAAAACGACACGTCCCGAATGGCATTCTTTTCATAGGGGGTTCCCTGACCGTATACATAATTCAATTTTTCAGCAGATAAAACAGCCATGAAACATAGTCCTTTTTACAAAAATTTATCCTAAAAACGCTGTCAACGCTTCAATACATTGTTCTTCGGTTAAGGGGAATCCGGGCAAAGGATGCCCCGCATCCGCCAAACCGTAAGCCATTTGACAAGCCACCGGCATGGTCAACCCGGTGGTTTCCAGCACCTGTCGGTTGGCAAACACCTGCGCCGGTGTGCCGTCCAACAAGATTTCTCCTTTTTTCATAACAACGCATCGGTCAGCCAGGGCGGCTTCTTCCATATAATGGGTTACCAGCACCACCGTCATCCCCTGCTCACGATTGAGCCGATGCACCGCATCCAATACCTCTTTGCGCCCTTTCGGGTCCAGCATAGCGGTGGGCTCGTCCAGCACAAGGCAGGTGGGTTGCATCGCAAGAATACCGGCAATGGCAATGCGTTGCTTTTGTCCGCCGGACAGCCGGGTGGTGGAATGGTTGGCGTACTCGGTCATATCCACCGCCGCAAGTGCCTCATCCACCCGACGGCGAATCTCCTGGGGAGGAACGCCCAAATTTTCCGGTCCAAACGCCACGTCCTCTTCCACAATGGAAGAAACGATCTGGTTGTCCGGATTTTGGAATACCAATCCCACGGTTTTACGCACGTCCAGTTGATTGTCTTGGTCGGCAGTATCTTTGCCATCGATCAGCACCTTGCCGGAATCGGGCAACAGCATACCGTTGAGCATCCGTGCCAGGGTGGATTTCCCTGAACCGTTGTGACCCAAGATCGCCACAAAACTGCCCCGTTCTATATCCAAAGAAAACCCTTCGAACAGCGGAATGGACGGTTGATCTTCTTCCATGCTGTATGAAAAATGGATATTTTCAATATGAATCATAGAATCCAATGGTTTCACTTCTTTCCTTTATACCAAATGGAGGTTGCCCCACAAGGCAACACCAGTCCGCTGGCAGACACCGGCAAACCGATCTCATCGCTGAGTACCTGACCTCCGAAGGAGGGTACCAGCAATTCCCCTAACAAATACCCCATCACCGAAGGGGAAAGCCCGGTGGTGTAGGAGTTGATCACCAAAAATCCGTTGGTTGGGTCAAGGATCTGTTTGCAATCATCCAGCAATCCGTACAGTTTTTCTTCCAACTGCCAGACCTCTCCTCCCGGACCTCTGCCATAAGAGGGAGGGTCGAGAATGATACCGTCATACTTGTTGCCCCGGCGAATTTCCCGTTGCACAAATTTGACGCAGTCATCCACCAACCATCGCAAAGGACGGTCTGCCAGACCGGAGATCACCGCATTTTCTTTGCCCCATGCCACCATGCCCTTGGAGGCATCCACATGGGTCACTGCGGCGCCGGCGGCACTACAAGCAAGGGTTGCACCGCCGGTATAGGCAAACAAGTTCAGCACCTTCATGGGCTTTTTCGCTTCCCGGATATACCCTTCGCACCAATCCCAGTTAACCGCTTGTTCCGGGAACAGACCGGTGTGTTTAAACCCCATGGGTTTCAGCTGAAAACTCAGATCGCCGTATTGGATCTGCCACACCTGGGGAATGGGTTTATAGTATTCCCAATGACCGCCGCCGGTTTTTGAACGGTGATACCGGGCGTGGGCGGTGTGCCACCGAGGGTCTTTTTTGGGCGTATCCCAAATGACCTGGGGATCGGGGCGGATGAGAAGAATATCCCCCCACCGCTCTAACCGTTCGCCTGACGACGTATCCAGCAACTCATAATCTTTCCAATGATTCGTAACCCGCATTACAGCAACCGTTCCTTTATGGTCAAAATAATTTCATCTGCATACGCTTCGATTTGTTGTTGGTCTTCCCCTTCCAGCATGACCCGGATCTTGGGTTCTGTACCGGAAAGACGAACCAACACCCGACCGGTATCGCCCAACCGGGTCTCGATTTCTTTGATTTTGCTCTGTACCCCGTCATCGGTAGAAAACCGTTCCTTGGCATCCGGGGTAACCATGATGTTTTTCAAGGTTTGGGGATAGATGCGCATGGCTTCCGCCAACCGCCTTAAGGTTTTTCCTTTACGGCGCATAACACCCATCAACTGTACGCCGGTCAACTGACCGTCACCGGTGGTAGCGTATTCTTTAAAAATAATATGTCCCGATTGCTCACCGCCAATCACGTAATCGCCGGCAATCATATCTTCCAAAACGTAACGGTCGCCTACCCCGGTCTTCCGAACGGTAATGCCGTTTTCCTGGGCAAATTTCCAGAAGCCCATATTGGTCATAACCGTAACCACTGCGGTATCCTTTGCCAAAACGCCCCGTTCTTTCATATCCAGGGCATTGATGGCGATGAGCTGGTCGCCGTCCACCATGTTACCGGCGGCATCCACCGCCAGACAACGGTCGGCGTCGCCGTCAAAGGCAAGACCCAGATCCATTCCGTGTTCTTTTACGTATTCCATCAGGCCGTCCATATAGGTGGAACCGCAACGGTCGTTGATATTCACGCCGTCGGGGGTGCTGTTTAACACCCGAACGGTTGCGCCCAGCGCAGTAAAGATCTTTTCCGCCGTGGTACTGGCAGAGCCGTTGGCGCAATCCAACGCCACCTTCATGCCATCAAAGCGAATTTCCCGGGGAATGGATGCAATAATATGTTTAATGTAATCGTCTACTGCCCCGTATTGCACCACAATATGGCCGATGCCGCCGCCCACAGGCAGTTGTTCTGCGGGAACACCCTGGTGAACGATGGCTTCGATTTGATCTTCAATATCGTCCGATAATTTATAACCGGTATTGCTGAACAATTTAATACCGTTGTACTCGCAAGGGTTGTGAGAAGCAGAGATCATCACACCGGCGTCTGCCCCATAATGCTTTACCAGATATGCCACCGCAGGGGTAGGCACCACCCCTACCTGCAACACGTCCGCACCTACCGAACAAATACCGGCAGACATGGCGGCCTCCAACATTTTGGAGGAAATACGGGTATCACAGCCAATCAAAATTCTAGGATGCCGTCCTTTCGTTCCGTCGGTGAGAACCAAAGCGGCCGCCCGACCGATGCTCATAGCCAATTCACAATTCAAATCTGCGTTTGCGATGCCTCTTGCACCGTCAGTTCCAAATAACCGAGCCATTGTTCATACGCTCCTTTTCTTTCTTAAAAGAGTTGTTGTTGTTCCATGGGTGAACCGTTGGGTTTCAACCCTAAATGTTCATACGCTTGGGGGGTTACCACCCGTCCCCTGGCAGTCCGTGCTAAAAAGCCCAACTGCATCAGATAGGGCTCACACACGTCTTCAATGGTTACCGCTTCTTCACCCAGAGATGCCGCCAGCGTTTCCAAACCAACCGGGCCGCCGCCGTAATGGGTGATCATGGTGTTCATCAACCGCCGGTCAAAATCATCCAATCCCAGTTCGTCGATCTCAAACCGGGCAAGGGCGTCTTGGGCAACCTCCAGCGTGATCACCCCGTCGTACTTGACCTGCGCCACATCCCGTACCCGTTTCAGCAACCGATTGGCAATACGAGGTGTACCCCGGGAACGGGAAGCAATTTCCAACGCCCCCTCCGGGTCAATGGGAATTTCCAAAATACCGGCAGAACGGGTGATGATGGTTGCCAGTTCCTCCGGCGAATACAGTTCCAGCCGTAAAATCACCCCAAACCGATCCCGCAAGGGAGCGGTGAGCTGACCTGACCGGGTGGTTGCGCCGATCAAGGTAAAATGGGGCAGATCCAACCGAATGGAACGGGCAGAGGGTCCTTTGCCGATAATGATATCCACCGAAAAATCTTCCATAGCCGGGTAGAGGATCTCCTCCACGCTTCGGGAAAGGCGGTGAATTTCGTCAATAAACAGCACGTCCCCTTCGTTCAGGTTGGTAAGAAGTGCCGCCAAATCCCCCTGCTTTTCAATGGCAGGGCCGGAGGTGATGCGAATGTTGACCCCCATCTCGGCTGCAATGATATTGGAAAGGGTGGTTTTACCCAATCCCGGAGGTCCGTGAAGCAATACGTGATCCAGCGATTCTCCCCGGGTCTTGGCCGCTTCAATATAAATGGACAGATTTTCTTTGGCTTTTTCCTGCCCGATGTATTCCGATAGGGTCTTGGGACGCAAGGAGGTTTCCAGTTCCCCATCATAGGGTGTAAATTCCGGCGCAACAATGCGATTTTCAAAGTCCGGTTCGTTGGTAAACATGAATGATCCTCCTTACAATTTTGCCAAGGATTTTAATGCCTCTTTGATCAAGGTTTCGGCAGGTAAGGTGGCATCCAGCCGACCCACCGCCAAAGATGCCTCCGATTTGGAATAGCCAAATGCGGTCAACGCTTCCACCGCATCCGCCGCATTGCCGGAGGCGGAAATTGCACCCACCGCCGCTACTTGCGGTGTCATACCGGCTTCACCCAAAGCACCCAATTTGCCTTGCAGTTCCAGCACCACCCGTTGGGCGGTCTTTGCCCCCACCCCTTTGGCGGCGGCAATGGCTTTGGCATCCCCGGCGGCAATGGCAACTGCCAAACGGTCGGGCGCCAACTCTGACAAAATGGCAAGGGCGGCTTTTGGCCCGATACCCGATACCGAGATCAGCAGTTTAAAAAAGTCCAGTTCCGCTTCTTCAAAAAAGCCGTACAAGTCCATGGCATCTTCCCGTACCGCAAGATAGGTGTAAACAAACACTTGGTTTCCCACAGGGGGCAACGCCCGTAACGTGGTGTCGGAAATCAGGCACTTGTACCCTACGCCGCCGCAGTCAACCACCGCAACGCCCGGCCGGGATATCATCAATTTTCCTTTTAACGAATAATACATACGCTCTCCTTAAATGCTTTTCAGCAACGAGCCGGCGCTGTGAGCGTGGCAGATCGCCAGCGCCAACGCATCGGCAGTATCGTCCGGTTTGGGGACGGCAGTAAGATTCAGTAACACCTTGGTCATTTCCTGGATTTGCCGTTTCTCCGCCCGGCCGTAACCCGTAACCGCTTGTTTCACCTGCAAAGGGGTGTATTCATACACCGGAACACCTGCTTTTCGTGCCGCCAACAAAATGCATCCTCTGGCTTCTGCCACCATAATGGCGGTGGTGGTGTTGGTGTTAAAGAACAGTTTTTCAATGGCAAGGGCATCCGGTCGATAGGTTTCCAGCAAGGTGGTCATGTCGTTGTAAATTTCTTCCAACCGGCGGGTGAACTCCACACCGGCGTCGGTGGTGATCGCCCCATAATTTAAGGTGGTAAAATGGTTGCCCTGACATTCGATCAACCCCCAACCCACAATGGCGTAACCGGGATCGATTCCTAAAATACGCATACTTCTTCATCCTAAATACAACTATTCAATGTATTATATCACATTTCGTCACGGTACACAACAATCCCTTGATAAATTTTTTGAAAATATTTTGATTTTGACCTTATTTGACCTTGACTTTCTTTGACCTTTGTGATATGATGCAATCAAAGGAACAGAGAAAGGATGGTTTTTATGAGAATCAGCGATTTAGTTTCCCAAACCATTTTAGATATGTTGAACACCCAAAACGGCACCGCCGAGATCCGCCGGAACGAACTGGCGGAAACCCTGGGCTGTGTGCCCAGCCAGATCAACTACGTGCTCACCTCCCGATTTACCCCGGAACACGGCTATATTGTGGAAAGCCGTCGGGGGGGCGGCGGATACATCCGCATTACCCGGGTGCAGGTGGACCGTGGTTCCGCAGTGATGCATCTGGTCAACGCCATTGGGGATGAGATGGATTACCCCACCGCCCGTGCCATTATCGGCAACCTATCCGGGCAGGACGTGATCTCCGACCAAACCGCCAACGCATTATTGGCGGCCATGTGGGATCGGTGTTACGCCGGTCTTCCCATTCCGGTGCGGGACGCACTGCGGGCAAAACTACTGAAACAAATGTTGATCAACACGTTGTAAAGGAGGATGGATCATGCTTTGTCAACACTGCGGTGTTAACACCGCCACCACCCATATTCGCAGAACCGTAAACGGCACCACCGAAGAAATGATGCTGTGCAGCGATTGTGCCGCCCGTTTGGGCTACAACCAACTGTCCTTTTTCACCGGCGGACTGCTGGGCAGTTTATTTGCCGGAGAAATGGCAAGTTCCCCTGCCGCTGACGCCATTCGCTGTCCGGTGTGCCACATTAGTTTTGAAGAGATCGCCCGGTCGGGCAAGGTGGGCTGCGCCCATTGCTACACAAAATTCAAAGAACGATTAACACCAACGGTGGAAAAACTTCACGGCAAGGCCGATCACGTGGGGAAAAGCCCTGTTTCCAAAGAAGCACCGCCACCGGAAAAGCCGCTACTCCAACAACTGAAAGACCAATTGGCGGAAGCCATTGAGACCCAGGAATTTGAAAAAGCCGCCCAGTTGCGGGATCAGATCCGAGAATTGGAGGGGGAACAACATGACTGAAAACAAATGGTATCATCAATTGGGGGAATGGGGCGACATTGTACTCAGCAGCCGGATCCGGTTGGCTCGTAACGTGAGCAACTACCCCTTTCCCAACCGCCTCTCCCCAAAAGCCAGAGATGAATTAAGCCAACAGATCAAAGAGGTCCTTCTCACCTCGCCCATGG
>CAYLYC010000016.1:0-13184 GCA_964387715.1 uncultured Eubacteriales bacterium
GCGTATATCTTTACAGCGCATCCCAAGGTTACGATTATGGCCAGATCATGGAATTTGACGAGGATTATTTTGCCAAGCTGTTCGAAAAAATGGAGGAACAAAAGGATTACTCCCAGGACGAAGCATGGGAACAATTCTACGACTCCTTAAAAGATGCGGATATCTACGACGATTTTAAGGAAACCTTTGATAAAGAGGAGTTCCAAACCGCCGTGACCACCATTGTGGAAAAGCAAATGCCCCAGTGGGAGGTGGAAAAGGACGGCGGCGTGGCGGTATACACCATGACCTTTGAGGTAAACGAATTTCTGACAACCGCCCTGGAAACCTTAGAACCCGCCTTTAAGGATGGGGATGACTACGATGATCTGCAAGATGCGCTGGACGAAATGCTGGATGAAGCAGGTCTTGATACCGTCGTGATCGGTATGTCGGTTACCGACGGTTACTGGTCGGGTATGTCCGTTGGAGTGAAAGCCGGCGAAGTGGAGATCAAACTGTCCATGACCATGGATGATTTTGGCAAAGCAACCATCACCGCTGACGAAATGAAGGACTTTGTGGATCGGTGCAAGAATGCTGACGACGTTGAAGAAACGGTTATCGATTCTGACCTGTTCGGCGGTTCTTCTGAAACTGTTACACTTGCTCCCGAAGGGGAGTCGAGCGGCGGCACCGGTACGGTGACCGATAACGGAACAGCGGCGATCGGCGGCACCGGTACGGTGGTTGATACCGGCCTTACGACGTATTACAGCGAGATCGACTGTTACGTTTCCAACAGCAAGGTTTATCCCCAAACCAGTGCTTCCGGCGTAACCACCCTGGTCGTTCCCGCCGGAACCACCGCAGGGGAACTGATGTCTGTCATTAAGCCCCAGCCAAATTATCATATCAGTTTGTACGATGTGGATGATTTCTCAATTTCTGACAACACCGTGGTGTTGACCTCCGGTATGGATTTCTGTGTGGTGAATGACGATACCAGCGTCATTGAAGTGGATATCGTGATCAATATCGTATCGTAAATAAAACCGTTCAACACCTTGTCGGACCATGTTCGGCAGGGTGTTTTTTTGTAAAAGAATAATGGAAGGGTTGCCAATATTTATTTGCGCCACACCCCTGAAAACAGTTGATTTTACATTGCAAATATAGTATACTGATTATAATTAACGAAAGGAGAGATAAGCTGTGAAAAAACCCCTGTTTTTACTTGTTACGCTGGTGTTGTGCTTTGCTCTCCTGACCGGTTGCGACAAGGAGTTCTTTGACCCGGAACAGGCAATTCAAGCCCCTGCCGCCGCCGGCAAGTACCAAGGGGTGCAACAAGCCCTGGAGGATGCGGTGGGTCAGGATATGATCCTTAAATACCCCTCGGTTCAGGGCACCAATACCGCTTTTTATCTCATCGATTTGGATAAAGACGGTGCCGATGAGGTACTGGCGTTTTACCAATCGGGCAATGAAGGGTCGGTTACCCACGCCCATTTGCTGCGCAAGGTGGAGGATGAATGGCAATCGGTGCAGGATATTGAGCCGGTTGGCACCGATATCATCCAGGTGGAATTTGCAGACCTTGACGGTGACGGCGTTGACGAAGTGTGCATCGGCTGGAGCGTTGCCGCCTCCAGCGTGAATCAAATGAGCATTTACCAGTTAACAAATCAAAAACTGGTGCAATGCGCCAATGAAAGTTACACCAAGTTCATTTTGTGTGACATTGATAACGACCGGGTGAACGAACTGGGTCTTGCCACGTTGGATGGTGAACGGCAAACCTCCACCTTCAGTTTTTATCAGATCCAAAACAACGCCATTCAGGTGTTGGGCAGTATTGCCCTGGATGGCAGTGTGATCTCATACGCCAACATGAGTTGCGCCGGAATCAACCAGCAGGTAAACGGGGTGTTTCTGGATTGCTACAAAGGGGTAGACACCATGATCACCGAACTGATCTGCTTTGACGACGGAACGTTGTACAACCCCTTTGCCGGTATGGATCAGGCGGTGAACGTGTCCACCATGCGGTATTGTTCCCTGACCGCCCAGGATGTGAACCAGGACGGCGTGGTGGAAGTACCCTTTATGGAATTGCTTCCGGCGTATGAGGAGTCCAAGGATCAAGCCATTACCCGGTATACCCTCCGTTGGCGGTATTATGACGGCGCACTTAGTCAACCGGTGTCCACCTGGTGGTATAACAGCATCGACGGTTATTACCTGGTGTTGGACGAATCCTGGCTTGGCAAATTTACCGTGTTGTATAATACCAGCGAAAAGTCCTACGGCTTTTATGCCTGGAACGGGGAGACGGTGGGGGACATTCTGTTCACCATAAAGACCTTTACGGCAGAGCAGTTCAAATCTGTCTCCAAAACCTACCAGACGGTGGGCAAAACCGCTTCTACCGTTTGGGCGGTGGAACTCAATGCCAAAAACTCGCTGTCCATTACGCAGGAAAGCGTAAAAAACTGTTTTCGTATCATTGACTAAGCTTTTGTTAAGGGGGAATCGGCATGGCAAAACGAATTTTAGTGTGTGAAGATGAAAGTGCCATTCGGGATTTTGTGGTCATCAATCTGCAAAAGAACGGCTTCGAAGTGAGGGAAGCCGAAACCGGAGAAGCGGCATTGCGTATCTTTATGGAAGAAGAAGGCCGCTTTCACGTGGCGTTGTTGGACCTGATGCTACCGGGTATTGACGGGCTTACCGTTTGCCGGGAACTGCGCCGTGCCAATGATAAGATCGGCATTATTATGCTTACCGCCCGTTCCCAGGAGTCGGACAAAATTGCAGGTCTGTCCCAAGGGGCGGATGACTATATTACCAAACCCTTCAGCCCGTCGGAACTGGTGGCACGGGTGATCTCCCTTTGCCGCCGTGTGGAACTCAATGGCCACATGAAGTCGGAAAAGGTGTCCGACCGCATCGAAAAAGGGGATTTCACCTTAAATCTCCGCCGCCGGTGTATTGAAAAGAAGGGCGAACCCATTGAACTGACCCAGGTGGAATTTCAGATTTTGGAATACCTGTTTACCAACGCCGGTAAACCCTTGGGGCGCACCACCATTTTGCATCACGTGTGGGGCGACGCTTATTTTGGAGAAGAAAAGATCGTGGACGTTAACATCCGCCGTTTGCGTATGAAAATTGAGGATGAACCCAGCGAACCCAAGCATTTGATGACCGTTTGGGGCAAAGGGTATAAATGGCAGAGTTGATCATCACATGAACCGCCGGAACAATGTCCGGCAAAAAGCAGGAGTAATGGCACATGACGTTCGACACAAAAAAACTGAATGTAAAAGGGCTGACCAAGCGCTGGATCGTAAACGTTCTCAGCGTGGTGTTTGCTGTGCTCCTGATCTTCGGCATGGGCGCCTCTTTGGTGTTGCGGCAGTATTACGTGGTGTCGGTGGAGGAATATCTGTACGCCCAACTGGAAACCGTCAGCAGTTCCTTTACCCAATACGCCTCCGGCAGTGTGGAGGAGTTTGAAGCCGGGGCAAAAGGATATGCAGAAACCTTTGCTGACCATCAAAGCATGGAAGTGCAGTTGCTCAGCGACAGCGGCAAGGTGCTTGTATCCACCGCCGGTTACGTGGCAGATACGGATTTTGAAAGCACCGACTACCAGAACGCATGGGATGCGCCGGAACATACCGCTCTTTGGCGGGGAGAGACCGACGGCGGGGAAAAGATCATGTCGGGCGTTACCCTGATCCTTTCCAAGGAAGACCCCAACATTTGCATCGGTGCCATTCGCATCATCGTGTCTATGGCAGGGGTCAACCGGCAGTACGGTATGATCGTGACCACTCTGGTGGTGATCACAGCGGTGTTTTTCCTGCTCATCGTGGCATCCGGTACCTTCTTTGTGCGGTCCATCATCACCCCCATTCAGGGGATAGGTAAAACCGCCCAACAAATCGCCCGTGGGGAGTTTGAAGCAAGAATCGAAGCCAAAAACCACCAGGATGACGAAATTGGTACGCTGTGTGATACCATCAACTATATGGCGGGGGAACTGGCATCCACCGAACAAATGAAAAACGAATTTATTTCCTCAGTTTCCCATGAACTGCGCACACCCTTGACCGCAATTAAGGGCTGGGGCGAAACCATTGTCACCGCTACCGACGATCCGGCGCTGGTGAAAAAGGGGTTAGAGGTCATTATCGGGGAGGCAGAACGGCTTTCGGTTATCGTGGAAGACCTGCTGGATTTTTCCCGTATGCAGAACGGCAAACTGACCTATCAAATGAAGCCCTGCGACGTGGTGGCAGAAATGTCCGAAGCCATTATGACTTTGGCAGACAATGCCATCAAAAAGAAAGTGGAGATCGACTTTTCCGAACCGGAGAATATTCCGGTGGTGGTGGGGGATGCGGTTCGTTTGCAACAGGTGTTTGTGAATCTGTTGGATAACGCCCTGAAATATACCCCCGAAGAGGGCAGTATCGTGGTGGACATGAAGTCCCACGGGGATACGGTGGAAATTTTAGTGAGTGATACCGGCCGGGGCATTGACCCGGAGGATCTGGATCATATCAAACAGAAATTTTATAAAGGAAAAGATGCGGTTCGGGGCTCGGGCATCGGACTGGCGATCGTGGATGAGATCGTTTCTGCCCACGGCGGCAGGGTCACCTTTGCCAGTACCCTGCACGTTGGCACCACCGTTACGGTTTTGTTGCCGGTGGACGGTACGTCCCATTTCCTTAAGGAGGATACGGTATGAGTAAATGTTGCGACAAAAAGCCCATTTCGGTGGGGGGACAAGCCCTGCTGGAAGGTATTATGATGAAAGGTCCGGGCAAAACCGTCATGGCGGTTCGTTTGCCCGATGGTAATATTGACCTGGAGGAGGTGCCGGAAAAGCACCTGAAGGACAAATACAAGGTGTTTGGATGGCCCATGATCCGGGGTGCGGTGAACATGGTGGAATCCTTCATCACCGGTTACCGTGCGTTGATGAGATCTGCAGATAAGCTGGGTCTGGAGGATGACGAGGAAGTTAAGGAATCCTGGCTTGGCAAAGTGCTGGGGGATCGCTTGATGGCGGTGATCGGTACCATTGCCATGGTGCTTGGCGTGGGATTGGCGTTGGTGCTGTTTATGCTGTTGCCCACCTACGTGTTTAATGCCATCAACTCTTTGGTTACCCCCGGTGTTGGCTTTACCTTGGGCGGCCTGGCACAGGGCGGCTCTTTGGACTTGTGGAAAGGCGTTATCGAAGGGATCATGAAAATCGCCATTTTCCTTGGTTACGTGGCTGCCACCGCTTTGATGAACGATATCAAGCGCACCTATCAGTATCACGGTGCAGAGCATAAATCCATCTTCTGTTACGAGGCAGGGTTGGACTTAACGGTGGAAAACGTACGCAAACAAAGCCGTTTCCACCCCCGTTGCGGCACGTCCTTCCTGTTCCTGATGCTCATGGTCAGCATGGTGGTTACTTCGGTGATCCTGCTGATCTTCCCCGCACTAAAAACCATCACCTGGTTGTGGGTGCTCATTAAGATCTTGATCTTACCCATCCTGCTGGGCGTAGGGTATGAACTCATCCGGCTGTGCGGTAAGCACCAGAACCTGATCACCAAAATCATTGCCGCACCTGGGCTTTGGGTACAACGACTCACCACCAAAGAACCGGACGACGACATGATCGAAGTGGCGATCGCTTCGCTGAAAGCGGTGTTGCCGGAGTATCAAAACACCTTGGATGAATTGCCGGAACCGGATATGAGCGATCTGCCAGAGGTACCCGATGACCTGTAAAGAAACCTATCGTGCCGGATTGGCGTTGCTGGAACAAAGGGATATTCCGGATGCGGGGTTTGACTGCTTACAACTGTTTGCTGAATTTGCCGGCATTTCCCGTACCCAGTTGCTCACCAACGGCCATCAACCCCTTGACCGTGATCGGCAAGAGCGGTTCCTTTCGGCGGTCAACCGTCGGTGCCAAGGGGAACCGTTGCAGTATATTATCGGGGAATGGGAGTTTTATTCCCTGCCCTTTACGGTGGGACCGGGGGTGTTGATTCCCCGGGGCGACACCGAGATTTTAGTGGACGAAGCGTTACGGCTGCTGGAAGGGGTGAACAGTCCCCGTGTTGCCGATTTATGTACCGGTAGCGGTTGCGTGGCGATCAGCATTGCGAAACACCGCCCGGACAGTACCATGTGTGCGGTGGAATGGTCAAACCAAGCGGCCGATTATTGCCAAAAGAATATCACCCGGCATCAGGCGGACAACGTTTCCCTTGTGATGCAGGATGTGTTGCAAGGCCCGGGGGATCTTGCGGATTTGGACCTGATCGTTTCCAATCCCCCCTATATTCCCACCCTTGATATCGCCGGGCTGTCGGATGAGGTGCAGCAAGAACCGGTCATGGCGCTGGATGGCGGCGAGGACGGTCTCACCTTTTACCGTTGCTTTACCCGGCTGTGGGCAGAGGCGCTAAAGCCGGAGGGCATGATGGCGCTGGAGGTGGGCATCCACCAAGCCCAAGAGGTTGCCCGTTTGCTGGAACAGGTGTTTGAGCAGGTATATATCGTGCCGGATCTGAACAAAGTCCCAAGAGTGGTACTGGGAATGGTTAAAATATAGTTAAACATTATGGTGTATATAGAAAAGAGGAATGACTTATGGCTGACAAAAAAGTAAAAGACGACGTGGCAATGGATGCCAAGAAAAAAGCGCTGGAAACCGCCCTTATGCAAATCGAAAAGGATTTCGGTAAAGGGGCAGTGATGAAACTGGGAGACAATCAAGGGATGAACGTGGAAGCCATTTCCACCGGCTCTTTGTCTTTGGATATGGCGCTGGGTATTGGCGGTGTACCCAAGGGAAGAATTATTGAAATCTACGGGCCGGAATCTTCCGGTAAGACCACCATTGCCTTGCATGTGGTTGCGGAAGCCCAAAAACAAGGGGGCGAAGCCGCCTTTATCGACGTAGAACACGCCCTTGACCCGGTGTATGCCCAAGCCCTTGGCATTGATATTGATTCCCTGCTGGTCTCTCAACCGGATAACGGTGAAAGCGCCCTGGAAATTGCGGAGGCATTGGTTCGTTCCGGCGCCATTGACGTGGTGGTCATCGACTCGGTTGCCGCCCTGGTTCCCAAGGCAGAGATCGAAGGCAACATGGGGGACAGCCACATGGGTCTACAAGCCCGTTTGATGTCCCAGGCATTGCGTAAATTGGCAGGGGCAATTTCCCGTTCCAATTGCCTGGTGATCTTCATCAACCAATTGCGGGATAAGATCGGCGTGATGTTCGGCAATCCTGAAACCACCACCGGCGGTAAAGCCCTGAAATATTACGCATCGGTGCGGATCGATATCCGCCGGATCGAAACCTTGAAGGTGAACGGCGAAATGATCGGTTCCCGTACCCGTGCCAAAGTGGTGAAAAACAAGGTTGCCCCTCCCTTCCGTGAAGGAGAATTTGACATCATGTATGGTGAAGGCATCTCCCGTGAAGGGGAAATTGTGGATCTGGGCGTAAAAGCAGGTGTGGTGCAAAAAAGCGGCGCCTGGTTTGCCTATGAGGGCGAACGGCTGGGACAAGGCAGAGATAACGTGAAAAAACTGCTGAGAGAAAACCCTGCCCTGGCACAGGAAATTGAACAAAAGATCCGCAACTCCTCTTTGGTAAACGATCGCCGTCCTGCTGCCAAGCCGGTGGCAGAAGTGGCAGAACAACCGGCATCGCCTGCCAAAAAAGTGGACTTGGATATTTCGGTTGACGAATAAACATGATCGTTACGGATATGAAAAAACGCCGTCATCGGCTGACTGCTTTGTTTTTAGACGGACAGCCGGTGATGATCGACACCGAAACCCTGCTGCTCAGCGGGATTCGGGTGGGGCAGGAACTGTCCGAGGAACAACTGGAAGAATTGCAGGAACGATCCAACCTGAACCGGGCGTATGAGAAATCCCTGTATTTGTTGGAATACCGTCCCCATTCCCGGCAGGAACTGCTTACCAAATTGTTGCGGGAGTATCCGCCGGATGCCGCAAATCATGCGGTTGACCGGGTGGATGAACTGGGTCTGATTGACGACCGCCAGTACGCACGGGATCTGGCAGAAGAATTTCTCAATCGCAAGGGGTACGGGCTTCGCCGGGCGCAAATGGAGTTGACCCGTCGGGGCATTGACCGTGACCTGGCAACCCAGGTGCTGGAGGAGATCGAAACCGACCCGCAGGAGCAGTTGATGGCTCTCATTACCAAAAAATACAAACCCATTCCCACCGACCGTAAAGGGGTGGAAAAGGTGATTGCCGCCATGGTGCGGCGGGGATATGAATTTTCCCAAGTGCGCAGTGCGTTACAACAGATCGCAGACCAGGAAATTGAGGTGGAAGAATCGTGGCAATAAAAATCGGGATGGCATCTCTTGGCTGTCCGAAAAATCAGGTGGACGGAGAAATGCTGTTGGCACGGTTGACCCATGCCGGCTATGAACTTACCCCCTATGAAGAACAAGCGGATGTGATTATTGTAAACACCTGCGGCTTTATTGAGGACGCCAAGCAAGAAGCCATCGACACCATTTTGGAACTGGCCCAGTTAAAAGAAACCGGTTCGCTGAAAGGGCTGATCGTTACCGGCTGCCTTTCCGAGCGATACCGTCAGGTGTTGGAACGGGAGATCCCGGAAATCGACGGTGTGGTTGGCATTGGCAAAAACGGGGACATTGTATCCATTGTGGAGGATGTTCTCGGGGGCAAGACCGGCGGCTACTATGCACCAAAAGAGCAGTTGCCCCTGGAGGGTAAACGGGTGCTCATAAATCCCGGCTATTTTGCATATCTAAAAATAGCAGAGGGTTGTAACAACCGTTGTACCTATTGTGCCATCCCCGGTATTCGGGGGCCGATGCGCAGCCGAACGGTGGAAAGCGTGTTGGAGGAAGCAACCCTACTGGCATCCCAAGGGGTGCAGGAATTGGTGGTGGTTGCCCAGGATACCACCCGGTATGGGGAGGATCTTTACGGCCAGTGCAAATTACCAGAATTGTTACGGGGCTTGTGCCGGATCCAGGGGATCCGGTGGATTCGTATTTTATACGCCTACCCTGACCGTATTACCGACGAACTGTTACAGGTGATGGCGTCGGAAGAAAAGATTTTGAACTATTTGGATCTGCCCATTCAGCATTGTAACGGGACGGTGTTGAAACGGATGAACCGTCCGGGTGACCGGGCAGAATTGACCCGTTGCATCAACCACATCCGGGACATGGTACCCAGTATTGTGATTCGCACCACCGTGATGGTGGGATTTCCCGGCGAAACCGAGGAACAGTTCACCGAACTGTGCGAATTTGTGAAGGAAATGCAGTTCCCCCGGCTGGGTTGCTTTGCCTTTTCGGAAGAAGAGGGCACCCCTGCCGCTAATATGAAAGAGCCGGTTCCCATGGCCACCCGTCTGTACCGTCAGCAGGTTTTGATGGAACAACAATCCCTGATTGCCCAGCAATTGGCTGAAAAGGCGGTGGGGCAAACCCTTTCGGTCCTGGTGGAGCAGTATGATGAGGAGCGGGAACAGTTTGTGGGACGAGGCCCGGCAGACGCCCCGGAGATCGACGGGAAGGTATACTTTACCGCCCCGGCGGCCACCATTGGGGACTTTACGTCTGTCTATATCACCCATACAGAAGATTTGGATTTGATTGGCATAGCCAAGCAGGAGGCGATGGAAGGATGAATATACCCAATCGATTAACGGTTTTGCGTATCATTATGACCCCTTTATTTTTGGTGGCGTTGGTGTGGGAATTTCCTTTTCACTATTTTGTGGCGTTGCTGATCTTCATTGCCGCCTCTCTCACCGATTGGTGGGATGGTTATTTGGCACGTAAAAACAATCTGGTTACCAATTTCGGCAAGTTTTTAGACCCCATTGCCGACAAAATGCTCACCACCTCCGCCTTTATTGGGTTCGTTGCCCTGGGTCTTGGCGAGGGCATTGTTTGGATCACCTTTATCGTCCTGACCCGTGAGTTCATGGTGGCATCCATGCGCATGATCGCCGCCACAAAGGGCAACGTGGTTGCCGCTGATTGGTGGGGCAAGGTGAAAACGGTGGTGCAAATGGTTGCCATTATTATGGTAATGGCGTTCCATGGGTTTATGGAACTGTTCCAGATGTTTGTGCCTCAATTTACCCTGCTGAATACGCCTATGGTTATTTTGTATAACATCGCCCTGTGGTTATCGGCTGTGCTGACGGTCATTTCCGGCGTGAATTATATGATTAAAAACAAAAATTGTCTGGAACTTTCGGATATGTAAAAATTTTTTAAAAAAACAGGTGCAATTTACAGCCGTATGGTGTATAATAGCACTGTTATGATATTGTAAATGCCATAAACAGGCCAAGTAAGGCGCCGGTTCACCCCCAGAGAGGGATGGTCATGGGCTGAAAGCCATCCCGGGAAAGAAGGTTGCCCCAATGCCCCTGTTTGCAAACATCCCCAAAGCGTGTGCGCCAGTATGGATGTTCGGTGTCGGGCTCCGTTATCAGCCCTTGCGAGTGACAAAAAAGAGTGGAACCGCGTAGTTTACGCCTCTTTCATCCCTGGGGGATGAGAGGGGCTTTTTGTTTACAGAGAGGTGAAGAAACCAATGTTTGAACGATTTTGGGACGAAATCAATGCCATCAAAAAGCGTGATCCGGCGGCACGGTCTGCCCTGGAGATCATGTTGTTATATCCCGGTTATCGGGCGGTGCGGATGCACCGAAGAGCCAATTGGTTTTATCGGCATAATATGAAATTCATTGCCCGTTTTATTTCCCAACGGGCGGTGCGGAAAACCGGTATTGAAATTCACCCTGGCGCCACCTTGGGCAGACGGGTGTTTATTGACCACGGTACCGGCGTGGTGATTGGCGAAACCGCCGTTGTGGGGGACGACGTAACCATTTACCAAGGGGTGACCCTGGGCGGTACGGGAAAAGATACCGGCAAACGCCATCCCACCATTGAAAATGGGGTTATGATCGGCGCAGGTGCAAAAGTGCTGGGCCCCTTCACCGTAAGAGAACACGCCCGGATCGCCGCCGGTGCGGTGGTGCTTCACGAAATTCCTTCCTATGCCACGGCGGTGGGTGTTCCTGCCAGAGTGGTTAAACGGGGCGATATTCGGGTGGCAGACAATCTGGATCAGGTGCACATTCCCGACCCTGTGGCACAAAAACTGTGTATGTTGGAGTCCAAATTGTATCATTTGGAAAAACTGTTAGAGGAAAAACAGGATGAAGGATAATATCATTTTTGATCTGGACGGAACCCTGACCCAATCGGGTACCGGCATCAAAAACTCGGTGCGCTATACCCTGGAATATTACGGACTGCCCATGGAGGATGACCAAAGTTTAGACCGCTACGTGGGGCCGCCCTTAATGGTCAGTTTTCAGCAGTTTATGGGTTTTTCGGAAGAACAGGCCAGGGAGGCCATTGCAGTATACCGCAGTTATTTTACCCGGCAGGGGATGTTTGAAAATCAGGTGTACGATGGGGTAGAGCCAATGCTCAAAGTGCTGAAGGATGCAGGCAAACGGATGTTCATTGCCACCGGCAAACCCACCGTCTATTCGGAACAGATTTTAGAACATTTCGGCTTGGCAAAATACTTTGAATGTGTTTGCGGTATTGATCTGAAAGAAACCGCCACCGAAAAGGACGAACTGATCACTGGGGTGTTGGAATTTGCCCATCTTGCCCCGGAGGATTGTGTGATGATCGGCGACCGTAAGTTTGATATGATCGGCGCAGGTAAGGTTGGCGTGACCTCCATCGGCGTGACCTACGGCTACGGCAGTAGGGAAGAACTGGAAACCGCAGGGGCGGATATGATTGTGGATACCGTAGAACAGTTACAGAATATTCTGTTGCAATAAAGGAGAAAAAACATGAAAATCTTTAATACTTTAACCAGAGAAAAACAGGAGTTTGTACCCATTACCCCGGGCAAAGTGAAGATCTATGCCTGCGGCCCTACGGTGTACAATTACATCCACATCGGCAACGCCCGTCCTCTTTGCGTGTTTGACGTGCTTCGCCGGTATATGAAATTCCGTGGATTGGACGTTACCTACGTGCAGAATTTCACCGACGTGGACGATAAACTGATCAAAAAAGCCAATGAAGAAGGCATCACCGTGCCGGAAGTGGCCCAGCGGTATATTGCCGAATACAAAACCGATGCCCACGGCCTGAACGTGATGGATGCTGACGTGCATCCCCGTGCCACCGAAGAAATGGCGGAAATTTTTGATTTGATCTCTTCCCTGATCGAAAAGGGGTACGCCTACGAAAGCGGCGGCGACGTGTATTTCCGCACGAATAAGTTTGAAGAGTACGGAAAATTGTCCCATCAACCCCTGGAGGAATTGGAAGCCGGCGCCAGCGAGCGGGTGGATGCCGGGGATCTGAAAGAAAATCCCATGGATTTTGCCTTGTGGAAAGCCGCCAAAGAAGGGGAAATCTATTGGCAGTCCCCCTGGGGCAAGGGTCGTCCCGGTTGGCATATTGAATGTTCGGCTATGTCCCGTCGGTATTTGGGCGAAACCATTGATATCCATTGCGGCGGACAGGATCTGATCTTCCCCCACCACGAAAATGAGATCGCCCAGTCGGAATGTGCCAACGGGTGCGATTTTTCCCATTACTGGATGCACAACGGCTATATCAACGTGGATAACCGCAAAATGTCCAAATCCTTGGGCAATTTCTTCACCGTTCGGGACGTGGCGGAACAGTACGGCTATGAACCCATTCGGTATTTGATGATTGCATCCCACTATCGCAGCCCCATCAACTACAACGTGGAGGTCATCGAGCAAAACGTTCGTGCCCTGGAACGGCTGTATACTTGTCGTGAAGGGATCGAATTTACCGCCCAAAACGCTGCCGGCGGTCTGACAGAGGAGGAACAGTCCGTTGTAGCCCAATTTGACCGGCGCCGGGAACAGTTCATCACCGCCATGGACGATGACCTGAACACCGCTGACGGCATTGCCGCTTTGTTTGAACTGGCACGGGATATTAACTCTGCCATGAGCAAGAACCCTTCCAAAGAACTGTGCGACATTGCGCTTGATCGGTTTAATGAGCTGGCGAATGTGTTGGGTTTGCTGTACGAAAAGAAAGAGG
>CAYLYC010000017.1:0-12201 GCA_964387715.1 uncultured Eubacteriales bacterium
GTTCGCCTCCGGTGATGTTGGTAAAATACATCTCCGGTAATTTGCGAATCGTTTCAATTGAGATTTCCTCCTCCGGTTTGGAAGGAACCTTATATCTGTTGCACATGGTGCATTTAGCGTTACAACGGTATGTTACAATTACAGTACCGTTTAATTTTTTAGCCATTTTTCACTTCTCCAAACCTTATCGTTGCTTCATTGTTTCTTCATAATCCGAAGCTATTTTTTCCCAGGTGTAATTTGCCACAGCGTTTTCACGGGAAATGACCGATACTTTTTCGGCATCGTTCTCCATATTTAAGAAAATATTCACCTTGTTTTCAAAATCTTGAGCGTTGCACAAAATACAACCCTTTCCAAAATCAATGAGTCCATCGCCGCAAAGGAACACCGGCACCCCAGCTGAAAGTGATTCAATGCAAACCAACCCAAAACTTTCATACTGAGACACAAACAAGGTTGCATCTGCCAGGTTATATATTTGATTCATTTCTTCCCCGGGACTTACCACTCCCAGATATACCACTTGTTCTTCGACACCGAGGTTTTTTGCAACGGTTTGCACCTGGTCAAAATATTCTTGAGACACAATACCGCCCACATATGCATATACCAGATGTTTATTTTCTTTCAAAAGATTTGCCAACAGTTCCACCGAACGGCCTTGCCCTTTATTTTCATTTACCGAACCAACTTGTAAAATCACTTTTTTGCCGGACAGCCCGAATTTTTCTTTGATACACTCCACTTCATCATCTGCCAAAGGACGGTAAATATCGGTGTTGACCCCGTTGTTAATCTGAACCACTCGCTCTGACGGAACGCCAAGGTGTTCCACCACATTATTGCGCATTTTAGGGTTGAGCACAAAAGAAATGTCTGCCTTTTCCATGGATTCGATTTCCTGAAAATAACGTTTACGCAAAATCGTTTCCGCTTCTTCCCAAGGAAGACTCCAATACCCGTTATGATTGGTGTACGCAAGCACCGCCTTGGTACGCAGTTTTGCGGGAACAAGTTTCAAAAAGAAAAACATATTGTATTGATTATGAAAATGCAACACAATTTTTTCCTCTGTTTTCTTAAGAAGTTTTTTCAGTTTCCATGCCAAAGCAACCGAATAAACCACCCGTTTTAATTTATGAACAATTCCCAAACTTACATCCGATTTAGTAAATAGCGAAGGAACTTTTACCTGGGTAATGGGCAAAGAATGAGGTGCCCGACAGACGGTTGAGATATCCAAAATCTCCACCTGTGTTCCCATGGATAAATAAGCTTTGGTAAGTTCCTCCACAATGCTTTCGGTGGCAGCAGGAACCTGCGCCGGAATCGGTGTATACCCTGTTCCGATTTCATATATCTTCATACTTTATTCACCATATATCCCCATCATTTGTTGGTAATATGTTTCCGGTGTTTCAAAAGAAACGCTTTTGCAATTCGCAGTATATGTTTCAAGAATTGTCGGCGTTTCCAACAAATATCGGAGTTTCTTCTCTAAATCATCCGCATTACCCGCTATAAACGTCAGCCCCGTTTTTTCCTCCTGAATGAGTTCGGGAATACCTCCAATGTTCGCTCCAATCACTGGAGCACCTAATGTCTGAGATTCCATTACTGTATACGGACAATTCTCGTACATCTCCGAAGGACATACCGTACATAACGCATTTGCGATAAGTAATGTCAATTCCTCCCCGGTCTTAAAACCCACATATTCTGCATTGGAAACCTTTGCGATTTCCGGCTCTGCTGCGCCGTATCCTGCAAAAAGGAAACGAACATTCGGCATCCGCTTTGCAACCTCAAGGAGCGTAAGTGTCCCTTTATCACGAGAAAGATGTCCAAATTCTAAAACGTAATCGCCCTTCACGGTCTCATCAGCTTGTTTGGGCTCAATAAAGTTGTGTATAGCAACCGTTTTATGCGCAAAGCGCTCTTGCAGATCAAGTTTTGCCTTTAAGAAACGCGACGGACACACAATGGTATCAATGTAACTATACGCTTTGCTATGCTTCCAATGGTAAGCATCAAGCATAGCAAGAAAACTCTTTGCGCGGGAGTTTTTCATGCATTTGGTTCGAAGGCAATGTGTATAATTGCCTCCCAAACACTTTTCACACACATTGATGTCACTATCAAACAATCCGTGACTGGGACAGATCAGCTGATAGTCATGAGCGGTATAAACGATTTTGACCTTTCTGCCTGTCTTTTTACGATATTTTTCGACAGCAAGAATAATGCTGGGGGTCAGATGGAACTGAATGTTATTCAAATGAACAACATCCGGTTCAAAATCATACAAGACCTTGCTGATTTTTTTCTTTGCTTCTGAGGAATAAATAATACGAAACGGTGCGGTGAGATTTTTACGAACACCTTGATTAAAGTCCATATCGGATACATTCGCACCCGCTTTATTTCCAACAATGTTCTTAGGATTATCTAACCCAAAGTATTGAACTTCATGGTTATGAGCTTCTAATGCCTCACCCAACTTAAATACATAGGTTTCTGCGCCTCCCTTGGGGTACAAAAACTTATTTACTAACAACACCTTCATATTCTCTTTCCTCCGCAGGAGCAGAGGAAGTGAGCACTTCGGATACTCCATATAGTTGTAAAGTCTGTCTTGTTACGTCATCCCAGTTGTATCTGCTGCAAATGTAATCCGCAGCTTGTTTCTTGAACAGATCAACAGAGCCGGGATCATCGCAAAGCTGTTGAAGTTTATCTTTCAGATCCTGCACATTACCTTGTCTGAATGTAATCCCAAACTCACCAAGAACACTTGCGCACTCGGGGATATCAGATGTCAAGCAACAGTTACCATAGCTCATCGCCTCAAGCAAACTCAGCGGCATACCTTCCAAATCAGAAGGGAGTACATAGATATAAGCGTTGCTGAACAGTTCCTCAAGAACTCTGCCCTGGATGAATCCGGTAAAGATAACTCTCGGGTCGTCACCGGCAAGATCGGTTAATTCCTTCAAGTATTCACCGCTATCAGATGCCCCGCCTGCAATAACAAGTTTTTTGTCTGTGTCAAGTTCTTGATACGCCTGGATCAAATATTTCACACCTTTTTCGGGTACTAAACGTCCCAAAAAGAGGATGTATTCATCTTTATGTATTCCGTACTGCCTTGTAATCTCCTCCGCTTCTGCAATTTTGGCAGGAAGCACGCCGTTGGGAATAAAGACGGTGTCACGGTTATACGTGTTTTTAAAGTAGTTCTTAACGTTCTCGCTGAGAACAATGATATCATCGGCAAAACGTACGGCGCATTTTTCACCCGTGCGTATATACCACGATGCAAACTTACCCCATTTGGCTCTTTGATGGTCAAGTCCATGTATCGTTGCTATGCATTTCTTTCCGAACAATTTGGGAAGCCACATCATAGCGCAAGGCCCTTCTGCATGAAAGTGAACAACGTCATATCTTCCAAATGCAGCACGGATCGCCGCCGAAAAAGACGCCGTCATAGCAGCCAAGCCCTTTTTATCAAGAGTCCAAACGTTTTTAAGCGTTACACCACAATATTCGGAACGTTTTTCTTCATCAAAAGCTTCGCCGCCGACATGATGCCCTTTACGATTGAAACAGGTTACGCTATATCCCTTTTGGGCCATTCTTGTTGCAAGTTCCCCCACAACAATTTCCACGCCGCCCTCTCGGGATGGGATTCTTTTGTGCCCGAGCATAGCGATTTTTATGTTTTTCCCTTTTGCGTCAGACACTATTCACCCTCCAGGCCGCATACGGCACCGATCGTCTTAAACAAAATTTTTATATCCGTCCAGAAACTACGCTGGGAGATATATTTAACGTCCAAAGCAAACCATTCATCAAAAGAAAGACTGTTGCGCTTGGGCTGAATCTGCCAATAGCAAGTAAGTCCGGGAATGACAGAAAGCCGTTGGAACTGTTGTTCCGTGTACATTTCAACTTCACGGGGAAGCGGAGGCCGAGGCCCAACAAGACTCATATCCCCTTTGAGAACATTCCAGAGTTGAGGGAGCTCATCGATACTGCTCTTACGGATGAAACTACCGAAACGAGTGATTCTCGGATCGTCCTTCATCTTAAAGGCAGGGCCTTCCATTTCGTTGTTTTCCAACAGTGTCTCAAGCATCTGATCTGCATCGGGGACCATGGATCTGAACTTATAGAACTTAAACTTGCGTCCGTTTTTACCGATACGTTCCTGAACGTAGATGGGTGATGCACCCGGACTATCGATTACAACGATCAAAGCCACAATCAAAAGGGGCACCGAAAGAACAATAAGTCCAATCAAAGAACTAACGATGTCAAACACTCTCTTGAAAACGGTATAAATCGGTTTCTTCTCTATGTATATCTTCGGTTCGGGTTCTGTTTCGGGGACATAGATATCCCCGGAGGGAACCGTTGTTAATATTTTTTCTTTTACTTCCATTGCTATTTAACTGCTCCCTCAAAAAGAGAATTTTTTAATCATTATCATTGGTTTTAGGCGTATAAAACCAATCAATCAGAATATTCCAAATGGATTGCTCATCGGGATAGAATTCCAAGAATTCGTCGCCCTTTTTGGTTTCGCCTTCCATTTCCGTGATACCGAGAAATTCGTAATCATCAAATTTCTCAGCAAATTTCAGCATCTGTTGGTCGGATGAATCGTACACAACATAATCATCCATGGTCTCAACAAACCTTACAAGGAACTCATCGTCTGTTTCGATACGAGAACAGACCTTGTCGTACAATGCCTCGATATACTGTTGTTGTCTGACCATTCTTGTGCTGTTCGTACTGTCCTCAAGCCCATACCGTGAACGAACATAGCGAAGGGCCTGTTCACCGGACAGAGTAACTTGTTCTCCCTGAATCAGAGTATCATCAATACCGGTAAAATCATCAAGAACGGTAACGTCAACACCGCCCACAAGATCGCAACTTGCGGGAACAGCGTCCATTGTCAAGGACAAATAATGATCGATCTTGATTTCGTTCAGCAAGTATTCCACCGAATCCTTGGTGTTCCGGCATTTGATCTTATCGTTGTCGGCGTTGGCGTAATTGTACGCAAGGGCAATCTGCGCTGTATAGGTTTCCGCAACGGTGGAACCGCCGACAGACAATTTGTTTACCTGCGTCATTGTGTCACGGTTAATATGGATGGCTTTGCACTGCTTTGTTTCGTTGTTGAACACAAACAGCATCAAAAAGTCTGCCTGAACCCCGCTCTCATGGGAGTCCGCCGTATCTGCCCCATCATATTTATCCAAACCAAGCACCAAAAAGGTTTCGATATTGTCTTTTAACACATATTCCGTTCCGTTGTACTCAACAACACCGTCTTGGGTACTGGCGCCAGAATAATCATCTGACCCTTTCTCCCAAACCTCAAGAAGCAGAAAAGCGGCGGCTATGAGAAACACAATGACAAGCACAATCATTGCATATTTCAGATATTTCTTCTTCGTATTCATTCCTCACAACCGTCCTTTCGTTTTTTGATTAACCTCTCTTTTTCTTGCTCGTAACAGCAATTACCACAATCGCAAGAGCAGAAGCCGCCATAATGATGGCCCAAACGTAGATCATCGAATTGTCACCGGTTTGTTGATGAGCACCTGCGCTTGTGTCAATAACGATGGCATAAGCAGTGTAAAGATCAGAGGAGAATTTCAGATGTTCACCGTTGTTAACCACTTTAGCATCGGTAACCAGTTCCCATTCGCCATTCTCATTCAAAAGAAGAAGCCCAACGAACTTTTCCAGCGTATCTGCATCCAACGTAATGTCAAATTCCTTGTGACCGTCATGATCGTCGCAACCGGTGGGATGGATCGTGAACAGATCGCTGACCGCCAGGTCGGAGGGGTCGATGCCCTTTTCTTCAGCCAGATCTTCCAGTTCTTTGTTCAGTTCGGTAAGACTGTTTGAATCAACAATATCGTCGTATGCCTTTTCAATCTGTTCCCGAAGTTCTTCGGTCAGGTCATGTCTGTCACCATAAGGTGTAATGACCAGTTCGGCAGTACAATCGTCGTCGGTTTCTTGATCTACCACGGTAGGTGCAGGTCTGCCCGAAGGACTTTCATCAAATCCGTTGGGGGCTGCAAGAACGTTCACGCTCATGCTAAGAACCATTACCATCGTTAAACAAATTGCCAATACCTTTTTCATTTTGGAGTTCATCCTTTCCTTACAATAAACAATTATTTGCTTGTTGATTCGAGTTTGGAGTAACCGTACTCGTTCATTTGACTGATATATTGATCGCCCAACTTCTTTTGAATCACTTCAAAAGCATCGGCGATCCGGGGGGGTCTTGAGGTCATATTGTGACAATCAGAACCCACGAACTGAATTCGTCCTTCTTTTAGGAGAGATATTGCTTTACGCCTGGAAGCAAGTGTTGTAAAGAAACTTGCATTCACCTGCATAAGAATACCGCTGTTATATAGTCTGTCCCAAACCGCCCGCTTTTGCAGGTGATGATATCGTTCCACATGGGCCAGAACAATGCGAATACTGCTTTTGCCGGATAACTCGGTGAGTTCTCTGACCATATATTCGGTCCATCCGGTCATGGGCATTTCCAAAAGAAGTAATTTGCTGCCCTCAATTCTCAACGCTTTAAGGTCTGCCATTCGGCTGATACCCTGATAGTATTTGACCTCAGCGCCAAGCCGGATTTCGGGAGGGCCTTCCGGCAATTCCGCTTTTAACAGATCCAATGCTTTTTTACGACGGTGCAAAAATGAATCAACCGTCTCGTCATTGGCGTAAAAGTGAGGAGTTGCGATCACTGTGCTAACGCCTTGCGCCGTTTGCCTATTGAGCATCGAAACGCTTTCCGCCACGTCACGACTTCCGTCATCCATTCCAGGTAATATATGGGTGTGCCAGTCGATCACTTTTTCTTGCCTTTCGGATTGCTTTGATAATTTTGATAATAGTGGTAGTATTTGTAGTATTTATAATACTTATACCGTCTATATCTACCGTAAGATCCGCTTCCGGACTTCGTTCCATTCATGACGCATCCCAGAACGTTGACGTTGGAAAGCTTCAATTGACGGAAGCAATGTTCCAACTCTTTTTTCTCGGTATACTCTTCACGAATTACCACGATCATACCGGAGATCAAACTGGAAATGGAAATCGCATCGGATACAATATTGACAGGCGGAAGGTCAATTATAATATAATCAAATACTTCACGTAACTGATTTAAGATATTCTCCATTCTGCTTGAACCCAAAAGTTCAGAGGGATTGGGGGGGATATCACCCGCAGGAAGAACAAACCAGTTGTTCAGCAAATGGGATTTAAAATCAGAAATCTGTGCTCCCTTTCCTCTCAACAGATCGGTCAGTCCGGGAGAACTTTCGATATCTAATTTTTTGGCGATGGAAGGAATCCGAAGGTCAGCGTCGATCAAAAGAACCTTGCTTCCCTTTTCGGCAAACACGTAGGAAAGGTTTACCGACGTTGTACTTTTCCCTTCACCCCGCATGGAACTCGTTACCCCGATCACAGGACACTTTTCGTTCTCAGGAAGGGTAAAATCAAGATTGGCACGAATCAACTTATACTGTTCCGTTGCTGTAAACGCCAGATTCTTGTGAAGTGTTTCTTGACCGTCGTTGTTACCAAACACAAGTGCCTGGTTTCTGCGTTTTTTCTTAAACAAACCCATTTTCAGTCTCCCCTTTCTCAATTATCGTCTCTCTGATGTTTTGGAGAGTAATATTCGTAAGACTTGCTGCTCGTGTTCACAAGATCGGGTACCTTACCCAGTATGGGATAATCGTACGTTCTGAGAATATATTCTTCATCATGGATGGTATCGTCCATCAACGCAAAGATCACCATGACGATTGCCGAAACAAGCACACCAAGCATAAAGCCAACGGCGGTGTAACGGGTGATGCTGGGTGCAACCCGATCCAGATTGGGAATGGCAGAAGCAACAACCTCCATGGAAGCACCGTCGATCACCTCGGAAATACGAACCGGAAGCACTTCTGCAATGGTGTTGGCAATTTTACTGGCCTCATAGGGATCTTCGCAGGTCACCGTAACCAGCATGATCTCGGTTTCGTTGGAAGGGGCGTATGTAATCATTTCGGAAAGTTCTTTCCAGGTATAATCCACATCGGCTTTATCTATGATACGTTCCAACGTGTTCCAGCTGTCCAGAATGTCCCCATAGGTACGAACCAAACTTTGTGCTGCGGTCAATTCCGAAGAACTGATGCTGAAGTTGGTATTGCCAAGGGAGAAGGAACTGTTATTCACATACAACTTAACGCTGGATGAATAGGTGGGGGCAATGGCAAAGGCGGCTATGGAAAATCCGATGCCGGCAGCCAACAACCCGCACAGTACGATCAACCAAGCCCGTTTCCATAACGACTTGACAATGTGCAACACGTCAACGGTATAATATTCTTTGTTGTTCATTTCTTGTTTTTCCATTTGTTTCATGCGCTCCTTAGTATAGCCAATTCACAGATGTGCTGTGCGATCTTGGTTAAACAACTTCCCGACCAAAGGAGTATCATACTCAATTATATGTCCCTTTGGGCAAAGTACTACATATTAAAAATCGTAGTATCTATTTACAATTTATTATAGCACAGACCCCTGAAAAATCAAGCAATAATGAAGTGAAATTCAGAAAAAAAAAAAAAAAAAAAAAAAAATAAAATAGAACAAAAATAACGGGAAAAAACGGCAAAAAAAGCGCAAAAACACACAAAAGAACGGCTGCCCCACAAAACGTGAGACAGCCGTTTTTTTATAACCGTTTATTTTTCTACGTCAAATTGCTTAATTTTACCAACTGCATATTTCAAAATATCCAGGGCATCACCGGCGTTGATGGCGCCGTCGCCGTTCACGTCGGCGGCAATTTGTTCACCGGCGGTGAGTTCCAGTTTGTTCACCGCATACTTCAATACCATCAAGGCATCACCGGCGTCCACCGAACCATCTTTGTTCACGTCGCCGTATGCAGCGGCTTTTTCTACCGCAACCGTAAAGGATTTGGTAATACTTTGTGCGTAGCCCTCAAAGTCAACTCTCGGCAACCATCCTTGCCCTTCTGTGTATTCACACAAAACGTAGGTGATCTCCACCTCTACCGAATCCCCCTCAAAGGTTTCGGGCAGTTGCAGGATGCAGGTGAAGGAATCTTCCCCGGAAACGGGCACTTGTTCACCATTCACGGTGACCCATTGGGGAATCCAGCCCCAGGTACCGTCCACGTAATATTCGGGAATCGAACCCACAGGTTCCAGGATGATCTGGTTGTCATTGATCAGATAGGTTTTATCGGTCACGCCACAGTCATTGTAGGTGAGTGTGCCGGTGTATACTGAGCGGAGAATGGCGGGATTTGCCAGATCTTCGTCGCAGCGGAATTGATCGTAACGGTCGGTATCCCATTGGCCGCGGTACAACAGGTTTTTGTCGGCATCCAGCATTTCCATGGTGCCGTCCAGTTCAATGGTGGTGGCATTGGTGAAAGTCTCACCGTAAAAATAATAACTGGCGTCGGTGACCGAAAGACGGGTGTTCTCGTTGGTAACATCGTTGAACCAGATTACCTCGCTCTCAGCAATGGCTACCAGGCGGCCCCCTTCTACGGTGACCTCATTCCATACGTCGAAGATCATGTATCCGCTTGCTCTCACGTCGCAGTTGATCAAAGCGACGTTGCCATCCACGATATCAAATACCTCGCTATCGCAAACGGCGGTTACGGTACAGTCGGTAAGGGAGATAAGCACGTCTGCAGATTCGCCCCAATCACAAATAAATCCGTCGCTGTTTGTGTTGATGGTCACCTGGCAGTTGTTCAGGGTAATGTTTCCTGCCGTGGATTGCAGCGCATCATTGCTGCATTCGATCATCAGAACGGTGTCGCTGATCTGGATTTCGCCCGCAACCGTGATATCGGTGCCCGGCACATACCCCAGCCAATCGCCTACAACGATCGCATCGCTACCGTAGGCATAAGCGGTGAGTTTGGAGGTACCGTTTTTGCCGTTGATCTTCAGGAGTCCTCCTTCCAGTTCAATGGCCTCCTCTTCGAAGGAGATCAAGGTCAGATCGGCTTTTTCCCCTAACTCAAAGGTGAGGTTATCGGCTTCGACGTATATGGCTTCATACATGGCGGCGATGGTGGCTTTGCCATCTACCTTTACCGTGGCATCCGACGGCAGAAAGATAGCAATATCGTCATCAACCCACATTTCAAAGCCATCCATTAAGGTGAGCGTCTTGGTGGCGGCATCCCAAGTCCAGCAGCCGTCGTCATCCGGTTGGGGCAGCTCGTCGGCATCGGTGAAATCCAGGCACTGGGTCAGGTGAGCATCGATTGGCAACTGACTCTCCGAAAGGGTGGCGGTGAACCGGCAACCCACAGGGGTATCGTAATAGGTGCATAAAAAGAAATAGTAGGTGTCATCCTGCGTGGCTATAAAGGAGCCGGATTCTCCCCATGAGCCAACGCTATCACCATCAAACCACCAAGAATCCTCAATAAAGTACTCATCTGATTCTGATTGCGTGATGACGACTACGCTGGTATCCACCTCATCATCCTCCGGATTGAAGAAGGTGAAATCCACCATTTGTCCGGCGGTCAGATCCACTTTATAGACCTTACTGGCATAATATTGGTTCCAGTCGGCGAAATAGACGTCGGTGTAATCGGTAATGGTGTCTTCATAAGGGAAGGTAAGGGGGGTGGCAGACGCTACAGCCAGGGCATCGTCCACGGAAAAAACAGGTTCTACAACAAGGGTGGCTACACCGCTTAACGCTTCGGCAGACAGATACACCGTATTTCCCCGCAGGGTGTAATCCCACCAACTATCAGACTCGCCATTTTCAAAAATAACCTTAATCCTCGCATCCCGAAGGGTCTTTTGTGCAGCAACTGCATCAGACAATTCAAAGGTGAAGGAGGCGGGGGCATAAACGTCCAGAGACTCCTCTCCCTCCGGGCCGTCCACCAGGGTAACCCCATCGGGAAGTACCACCGTTACGTCAATGGCTTTGCTGGCAATAAGTTGGAGAGAATAGCGCACCGTATTATCTCCATTGGTAACGGTGACGTTGATACCTAAACTATCACCGTCTGTAGCCGGGTATTGACCGGTAAGTATGCCGTCTTCGGTCAAAGTGAAGCCAGCAGGAAGATTGGAGGCGGACCAGACCACCGGGTAATCGTCGTTCACACCAAACGCCCTGAGGGGATAAGTAAAGTTAGCACCGGGAGCACCATAAAAAGCGGAGAACTTAACCCCAAACTCTGCTTCCCAGGTTTCGCCGGCGGGAATGGTGACATCCTTCCCGTGCACCAGCAACGTCACGTCGTTTTCGGTGGGGTTAACGATCTCCCCAACGGTGCTACACCCCGCTAACAGGTTGTAGTCAACGTCCCCTTGGGGCAGGGTGAAGGATCTCACCGCAGTACCTTTCAGCAAATGATCACCAAGGCGGGTTACTTGCTGGGGTAAATTCACTTGGGACAGGTTTTGGTAACCGGCAAACGCCTTTTGATCCAGATTTACACCCACATTCATAGGATCCAGCACCGTGACCCATTGAAGGGTGGTGTAGTCATCCATCCGTAAGACATCAATGTAAGAGGTGAATCCTTCGGGGGCTAAATACAAATGGGTGATGGTGTTGGGGTCAACGGGGGTTTTAAAGTCGGGGTTTCCCGCCTGGTCACAGGCGTAAAAATCAATGCCACCTTCGGTGTAACCGTACACCACGTCAGGTTGGGTTTCAGCCAGAGCTACCGGCAGCATGGTCAGCACCATCATCAGGGCCAACACCAGGGATAGAATTCGTTTTTTTGTCATCTTTAATTCTCCTTTCTAACGAAACATTTTGCCTTGTTTCCTATACAAGTTTATTATACAGGAAACATGGTTCCCCGTCAATATTTTTTGGAAATTACGGATCGTTTTTTTTGGAGGGAAAACGAATACGGGATTTCACCATATTTTTCCCAAAAAAACAAAACGGCCGAGAGGGAGAAAAAGCCGCTAAAAAGAAACATAAAATGCAAAATCCGCAGGATTTCACCATATTTCCCCAAAAAACAAAACGGCTCACATTTCTGCGAACCGTTTCAATTGATAATTGTTTCTTTTGTTCTGCGCCAAATCC
>CAYLYC010000018.1:0-12156 GCA_964387715.1 uncultured Eubacteriales bacterium
TCTTTACGAATCGGGAAAATATGATATAATAACCTCACAAAACAGTAACTAAATCGAAGATTTAGACTGTTTTGGAGAACATTGAATGACTAAAAGATAAAATACTTTCGCATTGCTTTTATGATATACTTGTGTCGTTAGCCGGCACGGTGACCGGGCGCTTTTTTGCCCACGTCAAGGGAAACCACACGGCCCCGGGGTGAATCCTCCGATTCCTCCTGCGCCCGTTTGATGCCATCGTGCAAAACCAACTGCAACATAATATAACACATAAATACTGCTAACATTTCAAAACGTCCTTTCCTTGTTGCTTTGTAGCTTTATTGTATCCGGTTGTGTGTACCGTTTTTGGTACTTTGATACAAGATGCTTGTACAAAAACACTTCAACAAATCCTATGCTTTGGAAGTGACCCTTATGAACAAAAACAAAACGACCTCCGTTGTGCTCACCGCCTTATTTTCCGCTTTATGCTGTGTGGCAACCATGGTGGTGCGCATCCCCTCTCCCCTTGGCGGTTATATCAACCTGGGCGACGGGCTTTGCCTGTTGGCAGGATTGACATTGGGCCCTGTTTACGGCTTTGCCGCCGCCGGATTGGGATCGGCATTGGCAGACGCTTTAAGCGGATATTTTATTTATATTCCCGCCACTTTCCTTTTGAAGGGCGCATTGGCAACCGCCGTATGGTGGTTGTTCAAAAAGGTTTTCAAAGCCAAAACCTTAAAACAGTTGATCGGTTGCTGTGCCCTGGCACAACTGATCACCCCCATTGGCTATTTCTTATATGAATGGATGTTATACGGCATAGGCGCAGCCGCCGCCATTCCCGGAAACCTGCTCCAGGGAGTTGCCGGGGTGGTCATTGCCGCATTGCTGTATCCTGTGATCAAAAACACCTTTAAGGAGGAACGGTTATGAATCTTTCTCAAATTGCTGAACAAACCAAGGAAATCACCGCAGAATTATTAGAACAAGCCAATCTGCAACCGGGAGATATTCTGGTGGTTGGATGCTCTTCCAGCGAAATTACCGGCGGTACCATTGGCAAACAATCCAGCCAGGAAGCCGCAAAAGCAGTGGTGGACGCTTTGCTTCCCCTGTTAAAAGAAAAGGGCGTTTATCTTGCCGCCCAATGCTGTGAACACTTAAACCGTGCCATTATCATTGAACGAGCGGCGATCAACAAAGACCAGATCGTTTCGGTCATGCCCCAGCCCAAAGCCGGCGGTTCTTTTGCCACGGCGGTTTATGAAGCGCTGACACAACCGGTAGCGGTGGAACGAATTGCCGCCGATGCAGGGATCGATATTGGCGACACCTTGATCGGTATGCATCTGCGTTCTGTGGCGGTTCCGGTGCGCACCTCCTTGAACACCATCGGCCACGCCCATGTGGTATGCGCCAGAACCCGTCCCAAATACATTGGTGGGTGTCGAGCCCATTACCCTGAGGATTAGCAATCATTTCCGGCAATTTTTTTGCCCTTTCGGGTTGACATTTGCGGAAAAATGTCGCATAATGGTTACAAAATTGTTACCATTTTGAGGTTGTATATGAAAAGAATTGTTTCGATACTTCTTATATTGTTGTTAACGCTGGGGGTATGGGTTCTACCCGCCGCCGCAAGTACCGAATATAAAACCTGGCTTCAGTCTGACTCTCGCTGGGGATCTATCACCTTCGGCAACGCAGGGGATACCATCAGCAAATCCGGCTGTGCCATTACCGCGGTTGCCAAGTTAATGGTGCATTCCGGCTCGGTATCCTCCGACCCTACGGTATTTAATCCGGGCATCTTTTGCAACTGGCTGAAAAGCAACGGCGGCTTCACCACCCAGGGTTGGCTTATTTGGTCTGCCATTAGCGGCTACACTTCTAAATTCAGTTACTCCGGCGCCGCAACCCTTTCAGGAACTGCCGCCCAAAAAACCGCCACCATTTCCTCCTACATCAACGACGGTTACGTGGTCGTGGCGATGGTAAAATACGGCGGTCACTATGTTGCGATCAGCCATGTGGAAAACGGCACGGCCTACATCATGGACTCTGCCAACACCGGTTACACCAAACTGTTCCAGTACGAAGCGGCAGGCGTGGAAAAGCTCCAAATATTCAAAGGCGTAACCACCGGCAACAATTCAGACCAAACCAACGAAACCTACGACACTACGGTGCAGGATGTGGGTGTGGGCGTTTACACCATCACCTCAAGCGACGGTGTGAATCTGCGTTCCGGTCCGGGAACCAGCAACGGCATCCTTACCGCCATTCCCTACAACACGGCCGTAACCGTTACCAAGGTTTCCAACGGATGGGGCTACACCACCTACAGCGGACAAAAGGGTTGGTTTTCTCTGGAATTTGCCAAACTCCAAAACGCCTTGCGTGGGTTGTCCATTACCCCTCCTGATAAACTGGAATACCAAGTGGGGGATAAACTGGTCACCACCGGTATGTCGGTAACCGCATTATACGCCGACGGCAGTTCAAAGGTACTCACCTCCGGCTTTAGCATGAAGGGATTTACCACCGAAGCGCCGGGCAAATACACCGTGTATATCGTGTATCAAACCAAAGCCGCTTCCTTTACCATTACCGTGACCAAGGCCTATACCACCGGTTGGTATGTTATCACCTCGGATGACGGCGTAAACCTACGGGCGGATGCCACCACCAACAGTGACAAACTTTCAGCCATCCCTTACAACATCCGGTTGCAGGTAACCCAGGTAAAAAACAACTGGGGTAAAGTGACCTATAACGGACAAACCGGTTGGATCTGTCTGGATTACGCCAAACTCACCGAAGCCGCCGCCAACCAAACCGGCATTTCGGTAACGCCCCAAAGTTCCTGTATTCTTGCAGGGTCAAGTCTTACCAAAAGTTTCTTCACGGTCAAACAGGTGTTCGACGACAACTCCTTCATCATAACCCAGGATTTCACCATGACCATGGGCGCCATCACCGACGGTGCGTTGCCCATCACCATAAATCAGGGGGACTTTTCCCAAACCGTTACCCTCCAGGTGTTCGATGCCATTCCAAAGGGTGACTGCAATTTCGACGGTAAGGCCAACGCCGGGGATGCCTTGTACATCTTGCGACATGCCGTTGAAAAAGAAAACGACGTATTTTATGAAGAGGTTGCCGATGTGAACGGAGACGGCAAAATTGATGCCGTTGACGCTTTGCAGGTTTTAAAATTTGCTGTTGGCAAACTGGAATCCTTATAATAGTAAAAACCGTCTTTGTCGATCGGCAAGGACGGTTTTTTTACAAAAAATCCCATTCATCCTGCCACCCGGTTTTGCCCATACTACAACCGAGGTGATGGTATGAAACGGAATATGATCTTCTACTTTTTAACAGCCACGGCGTATCTTGTGCTGTTATGTTGGAACAAGCGGTCGCCCAGCCAAAAACTGACCCTGGCGGCAGGCAGTACCTTGGTTTGGCTTGACCGTATAAGCCACGGATTAAAACGACTGATCCTGCGTAACGGATTGCTTTCTTTTTTGGGGGTATGGCTCACCCATACGGTATGCAACAAACTGTGGCACCGAGCCGCTCACGTCCGCTAAATCAATGACTATTTACTCCTTCTTGCGCATACACATAGTGGTAGCAAGGAGGAGTTTTTATGTACTTCATCGGTCATTTACCCAAACGCACCCTGCTTTTGATCACCGCCCTATTATTGGTGGTTGGTGCATTTTTCGTGATCCCCCACACGCCGCTGGGGCAATCCTTGGCATCCACATCCATTCCCCTTTCTTCCGACGACGACACCGGCAGAGCGGAGTTTTTGGCCTCCTACGGTTGGGAGATCACCGCCGTTCCGGAAGAAGTGGTTGAAGTAACCATTCCCGGTTCGTTCAACCAGGTATATGAGCGCTATAACGACCTGCAACTGTCCCAAGGATTTGACCTGACCCCTTATCGGGGAAAAACCGTAAAACGGTACACCTATACCGTTCACAACTATCCCGACTATACCGGCGCAGTTCACGCCAACGTGCTGATCTACAAAGGTTCGGTCATCGGCGGGGATATTTGCACCTATGACCTGGATGGATTTATGCACGGCTTTTCGGCGGATGAAACCGGGGTTATCCACCAAACCCTTTCGGTGATGCCATGAAACGGTTGACGTCACTAATTTTGAGCATACTGGTTTTGGGACAAACCACCGCACTTGCCAATCTTCAGAAGCCCCAGTCCATTTCGGCCGCTTCTGCCATTGTAATGGATGCCGCCACCGGATACGTTCTGTTTGGCAAGGAAGAAGATACAAAACGTGCCATGGCAAGTACCACCAAGATCATGACCACCCTGCTTCTTTTGGAAACCTTGCCGCTCCAACAAACAATCAAGGTTACCGAAGAAATGGTTGCCGTGGAGGGAACCAGCATGGGTCTGCTACCCGGCGACACGGTGACGGTGGAAGGGCTGTGCTACGGCATGATGCTTTGCTCCGGCAACGATGCCGCCAACACAGCCGCCATTGCGGTTGCCGGTTCTCTGGAACGCTTTGCGGAAAAAATGAACCAAAAAGCCGCCGCTTTGGGGATGACCAACTCCCACTTTGTTACCCCCTCCGGGCTGGATGACGACCAGCACTATTCCACCACCTACGACATGGCGTTGCTTACTGCCTACGCCTTGCAAAATCCGGTGTTTGGGAAGATCGCCGCCTCCTCCTCTGCCCGTGTTTCCTACGGAGATCCCCCCTATGCCCGTACGCTAACCAACCATAACCGACTGCTCACCTCCTATGAAGGATGCGTGGGTGTAAAAACCGGTTTCACAAAAAAATCCGGACGATGTTTGGTTTCCGCCGCCACAAGAGATGGGGCAACTCTGATTTGCGTTACCCTTTCCGCCCCGGATGACTGGAACGACCACAAGGCATTGCTGGACTACGGATTTTCCGGCTTAACCGAAATATGTCACCAAGAGGGGCAGTTTTTCCTGCCGGTGGTGGGGTGTGATACGACCCAGGCGGCGGTATACTATAACCAGCTTGTCCTCTCCGTGCCCCAGGCGCTGAAAGAGAGCATCACCTTTGGTTTTGAGGCACAGCATTTTTTGTATGCGCCTGTGCAAAAGGGGGCTACGGTAGGATCCCTCACCGCCTATTACCAGGATAAACCCATTGCCCAAACCCCCATTTACATCCGGCACACCATGGAAGCCACACCCTACACCCCTCCCTTTTTCATTCGGTTTTGGGGGAATTTTGTGGAATTGTTATGCTAAAACACAGAAAATTTTGAAAACCTATTTACAAACGCCCTTTTTTTCGATAAAATAGTCTTGTTATTGTAAAGAGGGCTTGTATTATGTTTGAAATCACGAAAAAACGATCATTAAACCCAACGGTTACCCGGTTAGACATCCATGCGCCGGCTGTGGCGGCCAAAGCCCAACCGGGTCAGTTTGTGATCTTACGGGTAAATGAAGAAGGAGAGCGGATTCCTTTAACCATTGCGGATTCCGACCCTACCGCCGGCACGGTGGCTCTGATTTTTCAAATTGTAGGTGCTACCACCGAAAAATTGAACCGGCTGCAACCGGGCGATGCCCTGGCTGACCTTGCAGGACCTTTGGGAAATCCTACCCATACCCACGGCTTAGACAAAGTGGCTGTGGTGGGCGGCGGGGTTGGTTGCGCCATTGCCTATCCGGTTGCCAAAAAATTGCACAACCAGGGATGCGAGGTTCACACCATCGTGGGCTTCCGCAACCGGGACTTGGTGATTTTGGAGGATGAATTCAAAGCCGTCAGTTCCCGCTATGTGCTGTTGACCGACGACGGCTCTGCCGGTGAAAAAGGACTGGTAACCGATGGGTTAAGACAACTCATTGAAGCCGGGGAACAGTATGACCAGGTTATCGTTATCGGTCCCCTTGTGATGATGAAATTTGTTTCTGCACTCACCAAAGAATACGGCATTCCCACCATTGTCAGCATGAATCCCATTATGATAGACGGAACGGGGATGTGCGGCGGCTGCCGTTTGACCGTAGGCGGCGAAACCAAATTCGCCTGCGTGGACGGGCCGGAGTTTGACGGACATCTGGTGGATTTTGACCAGGCCATTCAGCGAAGCGGTATGTACCGGGAGTTCGAACACCGTCATCACGAGGAAACCTGCAACCTATTCCGGGGAGGCGATCACCATGGCTAATATGTCCTTACAAAAGAATGCAATGCCAAGCCAAGACCCGGCGGTGCGCAGCCACAATTTTAACGAGGTTGCCCTGGGATATACCGTTGCCATGGCAATGGACGAAGCCGCCCGTTGTTTGCAATGCAAACACAAACCCTGTGTTGATGGGTGTCCGGTGGGGATCGACATTCCCGGCTTTATCGCCCACATGAAAGAGGGCGATGTGGAAAGCGCCTATCAAGTCCTTTCCCTGAGCACTTCCCTGCCGGCAGTCTGCGGCAGAGTTTGCCCTCAGGAGACCCAATGTGAACAGCGTTGTGTACGGGCAATCAAAGGGGAAGCCGTGGGGATCGGCCGACTGGAGCGGTTTGTGGCCGACCATCACAACGAAACGGCACAAAAATGGCCGGACAAGTTGCCCCAAAACGGTCACAAGGTGGCCATTATCGGATCCGGCCCTTCCGGACTTTCCTGTGCCGGGGATCTGGCTCGGCTGGGATATGAAGTGACAATTTTTGAGGCGCTTCACACCCCCGGCGGGGTACTGGTTTACGGAATCCCGGAATTTCGTCTGCCCAAAGACATTGTACGCAAAGAGATCAAAGGACTTCAGTCCCTGGGGGTAACCATCGAGACCAACTGGGTGGTTGGAAAATTGGTATCCATCGACGAACTGTTCCAGCAGGGTTTTGAAGCGGTATATATTGCTACCGGTGCAGGTCTGCCCCGGTTTATGAACATTCCCGGCGAAAACCTGAAAGGGGTTTATTCTGCCAACGAATTTCTCACCCGTATCAACCTGATGAAGGCATACCTTGCCGATAGCGACACCCCCATTCAAAAAGCCGATCACGTGGCGGTGGTGGGAGGCGGTAACGTTGCCATGGATGCTGCCCGTTGTGCCAAACGGCTGGGGGCAAAGGTAACGGTGGTTTACCGGCGGGGGCTGGACGAAATGCCCGCTCGCAGGGAAGAGATCGAACACGCCATGGAGGAAGGTATCGTATTCCGTGTGCTGTGTAATCCCACCCAGATCATTGGGGATGAGCAACAAAACGTGGTTGGTATCACCTGCGTGGAAATGGAATTGGGCGAACCGGACGCTTCCGGCAGACGCCGCCCGGTGGAAAAGCCGGATTCCAGTTTCACTTTACCGGTGGACAGCGTGATCATGGCGATCGGTACGTCACCCAACCCATTGATTCGCACCACCACTCCGGGTTTGGATACCGACCGACGGGGATGCATTATCACCGATGAGGTGGGCGCTACCTCAAGAGAGGGTGTGTTTGCCGGCGGTGACGCAGTCAGCGGCGCGGCTACGGTGATTCTTGCCATGGGCGCAGGAAAAAAAGCCGCCCAAGCAATCCATCAATATATTCAAAACAAATAACAAAAAGGACTGTAATGCCGCGGCTTTTACAGTCCTTTTTTATGGGATGTATATTCATTTCCTTGGCAGAATATACTATAACGAGGTGATACCATGAAAACCAAATGGAAACTGCTACTCCTTTGCATTGCTCTGCCCTTGTTGGTAGGCGGTGCATCCGCTCTTGTTACAAAAGACAGCATGGCATCCTTTGCCACGCTCAACCAGCCGCCTCTGTCACCCCCCGGTTGGCTATTTCCGGTGGTGTGGACCGTTCTTTTCGTTCTGATGGGATTGGCCTCCTATCTGTATATTACCCAAATGCCCACCAAAGAGGGGCTGTTTTTATACGGCCTGCAGTTGGTATTCAACTTCTTTTGGAGCATCTTCTTTTTTAACCTGCAATGGTATACCTTCTCCTTTTTGTGGTTGGTGGTTTTGGGATTGTTGATTCTTGCTACCATGATTCAGTTTTACAAGGCGTCCCATCTTGCCGCCTGGTTGCTGATCCCATACCTTGCCTGGGTGATCTTTGCCGGTTACCTGAACCTGGGCATTGCTATACTAAACTAAAACAGAGAAGGAACAACCGATCCGGTTGAACCTTCTCTTGCATTGATGTTGTTTATTCAAACAAAGGTGTGGAAAAATACCGCTCGGCGGTATCGGGCAGGACGGTAACCACCGTTTTGCCTTTGCCCAGTTTCTTTGCCAGGCGCAGGGCGGCGGCCACGTTGGTGCCGCTGCTGATGCCGCACATGATCCCCTCTTTTGCCGCCAGGTCTTTGGATGCCTGCAGGGCTTCCTCGTCCTTGATGATGCACACATCATCGTAAATCTCCTGATTGAGAATGGCGGGGATAATGCCGTCTCCAATGCCCATTTGCACGTGAGTGCCAATAGAGCCGCCGGACAAAATGGCGGCGTTTTCCGGCTCCACCGCCCAAATGGTCATCTCCGGGTTTTGGGCTTTCAGCACTTCCCCAATGCCGGTGATGGTACCGCCGGTGCCAATGCCGGAACAAAAGCCGTGGATCGGGCCATTCACCTGTTCCAAAATCTCCCGGCCGGTGGCCGACCGCTGGATGGCGGGATTGGCAGGGTTTTCGAATTGCTGGGGCACAAACACGTTGGGGTCTTGCTCCTTCATGCTCAAAGCAAGTCGCAAACATTCCTCAATACACGCGCCGATATCCCCGGCATCGTGCACCAGAATCACCTGGGCGCCATAATGCTCCACCAGTTTGCGCCGTTCTTCGCTGACCGAGTCGGGCATGATGATCTTCACCTCATACCCACGAACCGCCCCCACAAGGGCAAGACCAATGCCTTGGTTGCCGCTGGTGGGTTCTACGATGATCGTGTTCTCGTTTAACAAGCCCTTTTGCTCCGCATCGGCAATCATGTTAAAGGCGGTGCGGGTCTTAATAGAGCCCCCCACGTTCAGCCCCTCAAATTTCACTAAAATTTCCGCATCCTCCGGCCCGGTCATGTGTTGCAGCCGAATGATGGGCGTATTGCCCATGGCATCTAAAATGGTATTACAAATCATATATTGATCCCTCATGCTATAATATGATGGAATTATACCATAGGTGAATGAGAATTGCAACGAATTATGAAAAATCCAGAAAAATTTCCCAAAAAACCGCCTGGTGAAGAGTCCCTCACCAGACGGTTGTGTTTTTTTATCCTAAATTCTTCAGCCAACCCCAAATGGTGAAACCGTCGGTAAATTCAAAGGTGAAAATGCCGATCAAGAAAATCGCAAAAATCACCAGCGGCAACACGTAGGTCATATAAGGGCGCATCCATTGTTTCAGTTTCATTCCTTTGCCGGCGTTGGCCTCGGCAATCATATTGTCAAAGCCCCAACCGTAACGGCTGACACAGAACAGCACATAGCACAGTGCCCCCAAGGGCAAGAAGCAGTTGCTGACAATAAAATCTTCCAGATCCAGAATGGCAGAGGAGGAGGTAAAGGGGTGGAAATCCGACCACAGGTTATACCCCAGGGCGCAAGGCACCGACAAGATCAATACCACAACACCGCAAATGGCACAGGCCTTTTTACGACCCCAACCGGTCAACTCCCGCATGCAGGCAAGGATATTTTCAAACACCGCAATAATGGTGGACATGGCGGCAAAGAACATAAACAAGAAGAACAAACTGCCCCACCAACGGCCGCCGCCCATATTGTTGAACACTTTGGCCATGGCCACAAACAGCAAACTGGGGCCGGCGCCGGGTTCCACGTCAAAGGTAAAGCATGCCGGGAAAATGATCAGCCCGGCGGTAACCGCTACAAAGGTATCCAGAACCAGCACGTTAAGGGATTCCCCCATGAGCGACCGTTCTTTGCCGATGTAACTGCCGAAAATAGCCATAGAACCGATCCCCAAACTCAGGGTGAAAAACGCTTGGTTCATGGCGGCAACAAACACGTTGCCGTTGATTTTAGAAAGATCGGGTTTCAAGTAAAAGGTCAGCCCCTCTTTGGCGCCGGCCAGGGTGAAACTGTGCACCGCCAGTACCACCATCAGTCCCAGCAAAGCGATCATCATATATTTGGTGACCCGCTCTACCCCTTTTTGCAGACCGAAGGACAAAATCAAAAAGCCCATGACCACGACCACGGCCATGTATCCCACCATAACCACAGGATCAGCCAACATATTGTCAAACAATTGGGCGGATGCTTCATTGGTAATACCGGTCATATCCCCTTTTAAAAAGGAAACAAAGTAATAAAGGATCCACCCGGTAACCGACGAATAGAACATCATCAGCAAATGATTGGCGATCAGCGCACCGTAACCGTGGAGATGCCATTTTTGACCGGGTTTTTCTAACTTTTGGTAGAGTTTGACCGGACTTGCCTGACTGGCCCGTCCCAAAGAAAACTCCATGACCATAACCGGCAGACCCAGCATGATCAAAAAAGCAAGATAAATCAATACAAAGATACCGCCGCCGTATTGACCGGCCATCCAGGGGAATTTCCAAACGTTCCCCACCCCAATGGCGCAACCGGCGCTAAGCAAAATGAAGCCCAATCGGCTTCCCAATCGTTCTCGTTCCATGGTGTTCTCCTTATTTTCTATAAAAGTAATATTCACATTGTACCAAATAACAACCCGTTCGTCAATGGTGAATTAAGAAAAACCCCGCCCAATACATGAGCGGGTCGTTCATATTATTTATTCCTCACGATTCTTAAAAAGCGGTCCACATACCGTTGGTCATAGTCACAATGCTCATAGTTTTCCTCGCTGGACGTTTTGGGGATACCCAATTTAGTCAATTGCTGGTCAAACTCCTCCAACTCCAAATAACTATCCTCATAACGGGGATCCTCGGTACTCACGGTGGGGGTATGGAACACGATCTCCTCCCCGTCCAAGGTGATTTTATAAAAGAAATTCCCTTGTTTATTGTACTCATACAAGGCAACCCGTTTACTGCCAAAGCCGGTTTCGATTTGCTCCACCTGCCCATAGTCATAGGTGGCGCCGCCGGGATTGAACGGACTTGCAACCACGATCTGATCCGGGGTAACGTAAGCGGTACTGGCAAAACAGCAGTACAAGCCAATCAGCCAAACAACGGCAACCGGGATTTTCCACTTGCCCAGCCGTTTACCCAGCCATAACAAACCAAGGGTGTCGTAGGGGCGCACACCCCAGCGTTTACCAATGGCGTTGATCGTGATCTCCAATATGTAAAAGGCAGGCGTCACCAGTAACACGCCCATCAAAATCCCTGCCAAGGGAGCTGACTCATAAAACAGACAACCTGCCGGTGCAACCACTTCATAAATACAGGCCATCACCAAAACAGCCGCCAGTACCAACACCACCAGCAACACAAACCAAAGTATTCGAAGCAAAAATTTTTTCATGGTTTTTCTCCTTATAAAATCCCCTTGCCGTTACCACCGGATGTCCGGCAACCGGCGAAAATCCCGTACATAAAAATCGGTGACTTGACGCATTTCCTGCTCACATTCCGCCGACGACACGTCGTACACCCCACACACCCTCATTCCTGCCTCTTTGGCGGTCAGGCAAGAATGGATGTTGTCGTCCAAAAACAACACCCGTTCCACCGGTTGACCCATCCGATGGGCGGCTTGTTGATAAATAACCGGATCGGATTTGGTGGTGCCAAAATCGTCGCAAGACCACACGTTGTCAAACAGACGGTCGATCCCCAACCGTTTCAGGCAGGGGTCAAGGGTCACGTGGGGACTGGCGGTGAGAATATTCAGCCCGTCTCCCCGGGCTTTCAACTGCTCCAGACATGAAATCACCCACTCCTTAGCCGGAATGTGGTGCAAATAGGCATCCAGCATTTTGTCCTTCATGCGGCCAACGATCTCCTCAACGGTCAGAGGAACCCCCATTTTCACAAAATACCGGGCTGTTCCCAACATCCCCAGCGGCGTTATGGTTTTTACAATATCCTGGTTATACGGCGTGTGAGTTTGCTCTAAAATGCCCAGCATCGACTGGACAAAACAAGGCATGGAATCCACCAAAGTGCCGTCAAAATCAAATAAATACGTGCTCATTGTTGCACCTCAAATACCCGCAGGTGGGTGGT
>CAYLYC010000019.1:0-12156 GCA_964387715.1 uncultured Eubacteriales bacterium
GTGCGGATCTGGAAGCCGTCCACATCCGCATCGGTACAAATGATGATCTTGTTCCATTGGAGATTCTCCAATTTAAAGGTGGAAAGATCCTTGTTGGCTTTGGAGGTGACCTCTACCCCACAGCCCATTACCTTCACCAGATTGGTGATGATTTCGCTTTTGAAGATCTTGCCGTATTCCGCTTTCAGGCAGTTAAGGATCTTACCCCGCACCGGCATAATGGCCTGAAATTCCGGGTCACGGGCCAGTTTACAGGACCCCAAAGCCGAGTCACCCTCTACAATGAACAGTTCACGAACCGCCATATCACGACTGCGGCAATCCACAAATTTTTCAATGCGGTCTAAAAAACTGTTTTTCTTTTGCAGGGTCTTTTTCAGGTTCAGCCGTTCCCGCTCGGATTTTTCCCGGGAGCGTTTGTTGATGAGCACCTGTTCCACCAGTTTTTCCGCTTCGGCGTGATTCTCAATGAAATACACTTCCAACTGGTGGCGGAAAAAGTCGGTCATGGCCTCTTGTATAAACTCGTTGGTAATGGCTTTTTTGGTTTGGTTTTCATACGAAGTCTGGGTAGAGAAAGAAGAAATTACCAATACCAAACATTCTTCAATATCCTGGAAGGAAATACGGGTTTCATTCTTTTGATATTTATTGTTGTTTTTTAAGTAAGCGTCGATTTGGGACACAAAGGCAGAGCGCACCGCTTTTTCCGGCGCACCACCGTGTTCCAACCAACTGGAGTTGTGGTAGTACTCTTTCTTTTGCACCTTGTTGGAAAAACAAAGAGCAGACTTGATCTTCACCCGGTAATTGGGTTTATCCTCCCGGTCTTTGCCCTCCCGTTCGGTTTCCCAGGTTTGCACGGCGGTCATGCTGTCCTCACCGGCAATTTCGTTCACATAATCGGTAACACCGTGTTCATAGCAAAACTCGAAGGTTTCGAAACTTCTGCCCTGCTGGTCCCGCAAAATAAAGGTGACCCCTTCGTTAACCACCGCCTGGCGTTTTAATACGTCCTGGTAATAATCCAGGGGAATATTGATATCGGTAAACACTTCCAGGTCGGGCTTCCAGCGAATCTTTGTGCCGGTGGCACGGCCGGAATATTCCTCTTTTAACAGACCGGATACACATTCACCCTTTTCAAATCGCAGGTTATACTTAAACCCGCCGGTTTTGATTTCTGCCTCCATATATTCGGCAGCATACTGGGTGGCGCACAAGCCAAGTCCGTTTAAGCCCAGGGAAAACTCATAGTTACTGCCGTCGTTGTTATTGTACTTACCGCCGGCGTACATTTCGCAGAACACCAATTCCCAGTTGTACCGTTCTTCCCGTTTATTGTAATCTACAGGAATACCCCGGCCAAAGTCCTCCACCTCAATGGAGCCGTCAGCATATCGGGTAACCACGATTTTTTTGCCGTAGCCCTCTCTTGCCTCGTCAATGGAGTTGGAAATGATTTCAAACACCGAATGTTGGCAACCTTCTATCCCATCCGAACCAAAAATAACCGCCGGGCGTTTACGAACCCGGTCAGCCCCTTTTAGGGTGGATATACTTTCATTACCGTAGGTATTTTTTTTAGCCATGCTCGTTCTCCTCTATTTGTGATATGGGCTTCCCTGTCCGATCTGGAATGCCCGATAGATTTGTTCTAACAACAATACCCTGAACAACTGATGGGGAAAGGTCATTTTGGAAAAGGACAACTTTACCCCGGCTTTTTGTTTGACCGCCTGGGATAAACCGTAAGAACCGCCGATGATAAAGGTCAAATGACTCACCCCGTTCACCGGTTGTTCTTTCACAAAATGCGCCAGTTGTTCCGATGACCACTGTGTACCTTCAATGCACAGTGCCACCACCGCTGAACCGGCTGGAATCCTGGCGATAATTCGCTGTCCCTCTTTTTCAACCGCCTGCTGAATTTCTTTTTCACCCGGTTGGTCGGCAACACGGGATTCCTCCAACTCCACCAGATTCAGTTTACAGAATGCCCCCAAACGTTTGGCATATTCATCCCACGCCTGGGTTAGATATTTTTCTTTTAATTTGCCAACGCAAATAACTGTTACAGCAACCATATCCGTTCCTTTACAACATAAGGGGTGTGCCGCCGCATACCGGCGCAACCTGTAATATAAAATCCCGATTTTCTTCCATACCGTAAGCCCGCAATGCGCCAAGCGCAGTACGCTGGGCAAGTATGGGAAGATTATTTTCACGGCTTAAATGGGAAAGAATGATGCGGGTGGTACCTGTTTTCACCAAGCCGGGCAATTCCGATGCACAGGCCTCATTGGAAAGGTGACCTTTACGGCTTAAGATCCGTTCCTTCAAATAATAGGGATACGGACCGGTTTTCACCATATCCACATCATGATTGGATTCCAGCACCACCGCATTGCAACCGGTAAGATGATCCCGTACCCCCTGACTAACAAAGCCAAGGTCGGTACACACCGCCACCCGGTTGCCGTCCGGCAAGGTGATACGGTATCCTAAACTTTGCGCACTGTCATGGGATGTGGCAAAGGATTCTATCTGTGCATCCCCTACCAAAAGCTGGGGAACATCCAAAATATAACCATCCACACCGTCGGTAAGATCTCCGGAACACTCCAACGCCAACATGGTACCCTGAGAGCCGAAAACCGGAATGTGATGTCTGCCGGCAAACACCCGTAAACCCGCAATATGATCCCGATGTTCATGGGTTAAAAATATTCCTTGGATGGTACACGGATCAACCGAAATCCCATCCAACGCCTGGGTTATACGCTTGGCAGAAACGCCAATATCCACCAAAATACCGCCGTTACCCCAGCCGATATATGTACTGTTGCCGCTGCTTCCGCTGAACAACTGACATATTTTCGCCATAAATGAACCTCCCACAGGGAATCTAATAAAAGCAAGAGAACCTTTTTTCGGTAACACCAAAAAAAGGTCTCAATGATTTTGTAAACCGTTAAACAACTTTTGAAATGGAGGAAGGAACGGTGATCCGTTTAATATCTGCTCCTAACTGGCGGAACTTATCTTCCACGTTTTCGTAGCCCCGTTCAATATAATGAATATCCTCAATTTCTGTAACGCCCTCGGCAATCATCCCCGCAATGAGCATGGCTGCACCTGCCCGAAGGTCATTGGCACGTACCGGAGCGCCTTTTAGTTTTTCCACACCCTGGAACACCGCAACCTTGCCGTTGACCTGAATGTTTGCGCCCATTCTTGCCAATTGCTCGGTATAACGGAAACGGTTATCCCAAATGCCTTCACTCACAATACTGGTGCCTTCCGCAACCGCAAGTAACGTGCCCATTTGGGGTTGCATATCGGTGGGAAAACCGGGATGGGGCATGGTTTTGACAATGCATTTTTGCAAAGGACCGGTACGACGCACCCGAATGGCTTCGTCGTATTCAATGATCTCTGCTCCTGCCTCGATCAGTTTATTGCTAATGGACTCCAGATGCTTGGGAGTGACGTTGTTGATCAGCACATCGCCACCGGTGGCGGCGGCGGCAACCATAAACGTACCCGCTTCGATCTGGTCAGGAATAATGGAATAAGTAGTACCCCGCAAGGAATCCACCCCACGGATCTTAATAACGTCTGTACCGGCACCCCGAATATCTGCCCCCATGGAGTTGAGGAAGTTTGCCAGGTCTACGATATGGGGTTCTTTGGCGGCATTTTCGATCACGGTTAAACCACGGGCTTTGGTGGCGGCAATCATAATATTGATGGTAGCGCCAACCGAAACCACGTCCAGATAGATCTGATTACCCAGCAACCGATCGGCAGAAACGGTAATCATACCGTCCTGCAAGGAGATTTCTGCGCCCAATGCCTCAAACCCCTTCAGGTGCTGGTCAATGGGGCGAGGACCTAAATCACAACCGCCGGGCATAGCAACACTGCCGGTATTGTATTTACCAAGCAAAGCCCCCAGCAAATAATAGGATGCCCGCATCCGTTTTGCCATTTCGTGAGGAACCACTTTCATGCGGATACGGCTGGAGTCGATCTCCACCGTGTGGGCATCAATGGTTTTCACCGATGCGCCCATCTCGTATAAAATACGCAGACAATTGGTCACGTCGGAAATTTGGGGTACGTTTTCGATCCGGCAAATGCCGTCGCTTAAAATAGCCGCCGGAATAATGGCAACTGCAGCATTTTTAGCACCACCGATCGTGACCTCTCCCCGGAGAGGATGTCCGCCATGAATAATGAATTTATCCATAAAAGGAAAACTCCTTTATATCATTTTTTTGCAAGAAAAACGGCAAAACTCTGCGATATAAAAACAACATCTAGTTTTGCCGAGAACCATTTTGTACAACATACTGGATATAGTATACCACTCTTTGACCAAAAAATAAAGACCTATTTTTGAAAAAAATTAAAAAAATAGGCCTTTTTTTCCAACATTTCCATCATAGGAAAACCCGCCCTTGTAAAGAGCGGGCTTTTTGCGTTATTCCATGCACAAAATCCCCACGGAAAGTTTCACCACCATTTTCCCCGCTGCATGACGCAGACGCAGCTATGACCCCAATAAGGAAATTATACCGTTTACCAAAGAGGTGTAAAGAAAAAACGCTACGACACTTTCAACCGCAATCGTAATTTATCGGCGATCAGGGCAATAAATTCCGAATTGGTTGGCTTACCCCTGGTGTTGTGAATGGTATAGCCAAAGCAGTTGTTCAGCACCTCCACATCGCCCCGATCCCAGGCCACCTCAATGGCATGGCGAATGGCTCTCTCCACCCTGGAGGAGGTGGTTTTGTGGGCTTTGGCAACCGTAGGATACAGCAGTTTGGTAATGGCTCCCACGTATTCCGGGTCTTGAATTGCCAGAATAATTGCCGTGCGCAGATAATGGTAGCCCTTGATGTGAGCAGGTACGCCCAGCTGATGAATCATTTCGGTGACCATCAATTCGATCTCTGCCTCCGAAACCATGGAGCCCTGTTCCTTTTTCCGTCCGCTTCTGGTTTGGGTTTCGGTAAATTGGAAGATGCGCTGGGCAATCACTTCCATCTCCACCGGACGAAGGAAGTAGTAATCCGCACCGGTCTTCATCAATTCACTTTCCAACAACCGATTGTCGCTTTTGGACATCACCATACAAATGGGTTTGGATTTGGGGTCCATAGCCCGCAGTTGACCCAGCACCCCAATGGCATCCAACTTTGGCATAAACGCATCCATGATCAGCACGTCCGGCTTGAACCGTTTGACCTCACCATAAATTTTTGAGCCGTCTTTTTCCAGCGTCAGCACATCCATGCCGTATGTTTTTAATAGGTTGGAACAAGGATTGCCGAATTCCGGGGAATTGTCTGCTAAAATGACTTTAATCTTCTTTTCCATATGCATGACCTCTTCTTCGTGTTTTTAGTAGCCACATTCTAACACGTCCGTAACAGAAAGTCAACACTTTTTATTTAAAATGACACGATTTTGTGAATTATATTCACATATCGATGGGATTTTATCTGTTTTTGCATCTTTCGACACGGTTTTCTCACCGGGTTCTTCGCCCTTCTAACATTCCCCTCAAAAAACGACAATTCCGAAAAAAACCAAAAGAAAAAATTTTGAAAAAATTCGGTTTATTGCGGAAAAATTTTCAAACAATCCCGCTAATAAACAAAGAAAAAGCCGCAACCCAGTTGATTGCGACTGTTTCCTGCAGTTTATTCTTTCACATATTGTTTTAATTCGTCTATTGAAAAAACATATTGTTGATTACAGAAGTTGCACACCGTTTCTACCGGCTTGTTTTCCTCAATCAAACTTTTCAGATCCTTTTGATTCAGGGTGCTTAAAATTCTTGAATATTTTTCCCGGCTGCAACGGCAGGTATAATGCATTTGGTTTTCATCCAAAATATCAAAAGGAATATCCGCAAACACCAGTTCGATCAATTGCAACGGCGTCATTCCTTCTGCAATTTTTTGAGAAACCGAACCAATATTTTCCAAATTGGTTTCCAGACGGGTGATTATATCCGGATCAGCGCCGGGAAGCAATTGCACCAAAAAGCCGCCTGCCGATTTGATGGACAGATCCCGATTGACCCGCACCCCTAAAGCACAGGCAGAGGGGATCTGTTCGCTTTTGGCATAATATTCGGTAACGTCCTGGGCAATTTCGCCGGTTACCAAGGGGCACATACCGTGATAGGGCTCGTTCATTCCCAGATCCTTGATGACGTGGAGCATACCGTTACCCACTGCGCCGCCTACATTCAGTTTGCCCATATCGTTGGGCGGCAATTCCGCTTCCGGATTGGTGGCATACCCTTTTACGTTACCGAAGCTGTCACCCACGCAGATCACCGAACCGGCAGGGCCGTCACCCCTCAACTGCAGGGTCAACGTGTTTTTTTCACCTTTTAACTGAACGCTCATCAAGGCACAAGCAGTCAACGCCCTGCCAAGCACGGCGCACATGGTTTTAGAAGTTTTATGCAATTCACACGCCCGTGCAACAACAGCAGTGGAATCGCAGGCATGAATAAAGCAACTGCCATCCACCGATATAGCACGGATAATTTTTGATTGATTACTCATAATTCGTCACATCCCTTGGCTGTATTATACCGCCAAAACCACCATCTGTCAACGATAATCCAATTATTTAACGGTGATAGGCAACCCCACCCGGGGAACAGTAATGGGGAAAGGAGTGAGTATCATTGTAATCCAAAAAATCCCCAAAAAACTGGCAAAACTCGGATTTGTATTGACACTGGTCATTTTAATCGCAGGGGTGATCTGCGCCGATTGGACCCCCGCTCATCTTTACACCCAGCAGGTGCAGAACATTTCTCTTTCCCTTCCCCTTCCCGCAACGGCTGTGCCCCAAGACACCCTGGCCGCCGATACCGGACAGACCCAAACGGGATACGACGCCACGGTAAAACTATTTGGCATCATCCCCATTGGCAGTACCCGGGTATCCCTGACCCAACCGGATCAGGTTATTGTGGGAGGCACGTTTTTCGGCATCAAAATCATGGCACAAGGGGTTTTGGTGGTGGACTTTCGTGATGTAGAAACCAAAGAAGGCAATCAAAACCCGGCAAAAGAGGCAGGCGTTTGCCAAGGTGATTTGGTGTTAGCGGTCAACGACCGTTCGGTCACCACCAACAGTCAACTCCAGTCCTTGGTAGCCAATTGCGAAGGAAAACCCATCCGTCTGTTGATCCAACGGGACGGCAAAACGCAGACCCTTACCCTGCAACCGGTTCTTTCCTCTGACGGCAGTTACCGTATCGGTATGTGGGTACGGGATTCCACCGCAGGACTTGGCACAATGACCTTTTATCATCCCGCCACCAACACCTATGGCGGATTGGGTCATGCGGTGTGCGATACCGACACCGGTAAGCCGCTCACGGTCTTGACCGGTGAGATCGTCACCGCACAGGTGGACAGCATTCAGAAAGGACGAACCGGTACTGCCGGAGAAATTCGCGGCTCCATTATCAGCAACCGCCCTTTGGGTTCTTTAACCGTCAACAGTTCCTGTGGGGTGTTCGGCACGGTCAACACCCTGCCGGAAAACGGCAAATTGGTTGCGGTGGCATACAAACAAGAGGTAAAAGAAGGAGATGCGGTATTGATCACTTCCGTAGAGGGGCAACCCAAGGAATACGCCTGTACCATTGAGAAGGTGGTTTTGAAAGAGACCACCACCCGGAATCTGGTCATTCGCATCACCGACCAAGAACTGCTGGAACAAACCGGCGGTATCATACAGGGTATGTCCGGTTCACCCATTTTGCAAAACGGTAAATTGGTGGGTGCAGTTACCCACGTGTTTGTCAACGACCCCACCGCCGGCTACGGCGTATTCGCAGAAACGATGTTGGAAAGTGCCATCACCGCAGCCCAAGAACAGGATCAAAAAGCATCTTGATACAGCAGCGCTCACCGAGTAACCCGGTGAGCGTTTTTCTTCATCATATTATCCCCGCACTCACTTGCAATTTTAAATCAATCGTGGTATAGTTGAACCAAAGGACAAATGGAGGTATATGTTATGAAAAAATTTGCCCGCATTCAATATCAGCCCTGTAAACCGTTAGGAGATGATGGTCGGTGTGTTACCGGCTGTTTGGAACATATTGCCCTATCCAGACGTGCCGCCGGCGAAGGCATGGTACTGCTTAAAAACCATAACGCTGTGCTTCCCTTCACCAAAGGGATCAAAATCGCCCTGTTTGGTCACGGCTCGGTCAATTACGTCAAAGGCGGCTTAGGCAGTGGCGACGTATACTGTGCTTACACCCGCAATATTTGTGACGGTCTGCGGGATAAAGCCCAATTGTTCGACCCGTTGGAACAATTTTACAAAACCTACGTGGAAACCCGAAAAAAAGAACTGAAAACAATCTGGGATACCGAATTTCCCAAGGTTGTTGCCATCAAAGATGGGATTGAACAAGAAACCGAAATCGGTAAATTCCATCGGGAACACGTAGTCAAAGAAATTCCTGTGCCAGATGAACTGATGGAACAGGCCGCCGCCTTTACCGACACCGCCGTTGTTGTGATCACCCGCCATTCCGGAGAGGGATGGGAACGGATACCGGAAAAAGGGGATTATTACCTTTCCGATGAAGAAATGGATTTGGTGCAAACCGTTAAGACCCGCTTTGCCAAGTGTGTTATTGTACTGAACGTTGGCGGCATGATGGACACCGGTTGGTTTGTCAACGACCCGGATATTCAAGGGGTGCTGATGGGTTGGCAAGCCGGTATGGAAGGCGGTAACGCCGTTGGGGACATCCTGATGGGTGACGTCAACCCCTCCGGCAAACTGACCGACACCTTCACCGATTCCTTTGACGCCTACCCCTCCTCTGCCGGGTTTAACCAAAGCAATGAATTTGTGAATTATGAAGAAGATATTTTTGTTGGCTACCGGTACTTTGATACCATCCCCGGCCAAAAAGATCATGTCATCTACCCCTTTGGATACGGGTTGTCCTACACCTCATTCCTGTTGAGCGAACCCACTGCCCGGGAAGAAGAGGACACCGTTACCGTACAGGTGAGCGTCACCAACACCGGCAAGGTTGCAGGTAAAGAAGTGGTGCAGGTATACGCCAGTGCGCCCCAAGGGTTGCTGGGCAAACCGGCAAAGGTTTTGTGTGGCTTTGCCAAAACCCCACTGCTACAACCCGGGGAAGCACAAAAGATGACCGTTACCTTCCCCTTGTCCCTGATGGCATCCTTTGACGACATGGGGGCGATTCAAAAAAGCGCTTACGTATTGGAACAAGGTGTTTACCGGTTGCATATCGGCACGTCCAGCGCCCATACGACTACCATGGACTGGACACACACAGAAGATACCAACCGTGTGGTGGAGCAACTGACCCAGCGCTGTGTGCCGGTGGCATTGCCCCGCCGGTTGTTGGCAGACGGCAGTTATCAGGCGTTGCCTCAAGGGGAAGCCCATCATCATTTTGAGCCAAATGTTTTGCCCCACGCCCTTCCGCCGGAAACGGTCACCGGGTTGACCCAGGTGGGCGAAACCATTACTATGGATGAGTTTATTGCCCAATTCACCGACGAGGAACTGTGCGCTTTCATGGGCGGTTCGGATTGTACCGGGGTTTGTAACACCGCCTGTTTTGCCGGACTGAAACGGTTGGAAATACCGGGCGTTCCCACCGCCGACGGTCCTGCAGGTCTGCGGCTCAACGATGAGTGCGGTATTCCCACCACCGCCTGGCCTTGCGCCACCCTACTTGCCTGCACCTGGAACACATCCCTGGTGGAAGAAGTGGGGATTGCCGGCGGCAAGGAAGTGAAGGAAAACAACCTGGCCATCTGGCTGACACCTGCTCTCAATATCCATCGCAACCCCTTGTGCGGACGCAATTTTGAATACTATTCGGAAGACCCGGTGGTTTCCGGTAAAATGGCAGCCGCCATGGTACGGGGTATGCAATCCCAGAATATTGGTTGTTCGGTGAAGCATTTCGCCTGCAACAACAAAGAATTCCGGCGAACCCATAGTGATTCCCGTGTATCTGAACGGGCACTGCGGGAGATCTACCTGAAAGGGTTCGAAATTTGCGTGAAAGAATCCGATCCTTGGTCTGTGATGACCTCATACAATCTGCTCAACGGCATCCACACCAGCGAAAGTTACGACCTGATCACCGGTATTTTGCGAGGAGAATGGGGCTTCCAGGGTATGGTTACCACCGATTGGGGTCACAAATGCAACCCGGTATATGAGGTAAAAGCCGGGAACGACATGAAAATGCCCACCGGATATCCGGAAGACCTGATGGCGGCAATGAAAACCGGAGAACTGACCCGGGCCGATCTGGCAGCGTGTGTCAAACGGATGCTCACCGTATATCTCCGTCTGGACTAAAACCTAAAAATAACAAATGGACTGTAAAGAACAAAGCGTTTTTTACAGTCCATTTTTTGTATTCCCTTATATATCCGGCTTAAAGGATGGCATCAATTGCAGTTTAAACAGGTTCATGGCGTGTTTCCGGTCGATCAGTTGCCTGATCTCCTCATCCTCACACACGCCGGTGCGAATATACCGGTCTAACACGGCGTAGGTAAAGCCCAGATTTTCCTCATCGGTTTTGCCGCAAAGCCCGTCGATGGGGGGCTTATCCACCAGATTTTTAGGCAGACCCAGCACATAGCCGATCTCCTTGACTTCGCTCACCGTGAGATTTGCCATGGGCGAAAAATCCCCTGCCGCATCACCGTACCGGGTGGAGTACCCTACCCAATCTTCCGATAAATTGCAGGTGTTGACCACCCGGCCGTTACAGGATTGACCAATGGCATACACCACCGACATACGGATACGGGGAGGCAGATTGGTTTTGCTTTGGGCGGTCAGTTCCAACCCCTCCGGCATGGCGTTCATCACGCCGTCCACCGCTTCCTTAATATTCACAATATGATAGGCAATCCCCAGATGCTCCACCAGTTGCAGAGCGCAATCGATATCCTTTTGCTCCCCGCAAGGCATCAGCACCCCGATCACCCGGTCTTTTCCCAGCGCCTCAACACAAAGGGCGGCGGCAACCGAACTGTCCTTACCGCCGGATATTCCCAGCACCGCATTGCAGTCCTTTCCGTTCTGTTCAAAAAAGTCCCGAATCCAGGCAACACATTGGTTTTTCACCTTTACTGCATCAAACATATTCTCGCCTCTTTCTTTGAATTAACAATAGCACAATCGAGGCAGAATGTCAAAGGATTTGTAAAAAAACAACCTCCCACCGTGACGGCGTCCTCCGCAAGTAGGTGGCGTAGTTCTATCTACCTTTGGCGAGTGTTATTGCTTCACAGCGATGCAAAACCCATTGATAAAATAAACGCTTTGTGTTATACTGTAAGCACCGCACTTAAACTCAATAACTGGTATTCGGCAGAAGACGCATTTCTATCGAATATCGAGAGGGTTTTTGTATGGTGGCTAAACGAAGTTTCGCATTTTCGTGTGTGTAACTTCGTTTGCACACACTTCTATATTATTTGGGGGAAATGAAAATGACGAAGAAAATTGCGGCATTATTGCTGACGCTATGTATGCTGATGTGCTTATCGGCCTGCAACAAGGACGAAACGAAATCAGATATATCAAGCGATGTATCGCAAACACAAACTGATGATTCGCAGACAAAGGAATCAAGCGAAGCAAACACCACCAAAGACACAAGCGAAACAATATCAACAGCCAACGCTAAAAAGGATACATACGGTCTTAAATGGAATATTAAAGAGCACGGTGTTGTTTTAGCAAAATTTTTGAAAGAAAATGGAACGGTTAAAAATGGGGAAATCTACTGTGCGATTACCGCCAATCAATACGCCGAGGATTATAGTGTGTTAAGCATTATCAACCTTGGTTCAGAGCAAATAAAACTAATTTGGAATATATCGGCAGAAGTGGATGAAAATAATGACCCAATCATTTCAAGTATCAAAATAAATGAACGAGTTACTATTGTAATTGAAGACCAGACAGAAAGGGAAGAATTTTTCAAGAATACATTAGGGAAACTTGAAAACTATATTTTTTACGAAGATTTTGCTGATAAAACTAATTGTCGAAGTTTTGGATTAGGTCAAA
>CAYLYC010000020.1:0-12137 GCA_964387715.1 uncultured Eubacteriales bacterium
GGGTAAGCACGTGGCCGATGTGGGGTTTGCCGTTGGCGGTGGGAGGGCCGTCATAGAACACGTAGGGTTCACCCTCTCTGCGGCTTTCGATGCTTTTTTCGAAAATCTGATTTTCTTTCCAGAATTGTTCGATGGCTTTTTCCCGTTCTACAAAGCGTAGATCGGTGGGTACTTTTTTGTACATGCTGCCAACCTCCATAAACATAATAAAAACCCTTTGCCCTGACGTCAGGACAAAGGGTAACCTTTGCTATACCACCCGCACAGTCATGCGTTGTTCCGGTAACGGGGAACAGCACCGGCACTCCTTACTCTCCACGCTGTGTGATTTAGGGAGGCGACTCCGGAGGGATATTCGAAATTCGTCCTTTGCATCGGTCTTACACCGTCACCGATTCGCTTTCCAAAGGAGATGAATTCTACTGGCTCCATCAATGTCTTTTCATACAAAGACATCATACCACAAAGCGCATTGGATGTCAAATGGTTTTTCAAAAAGGGCATAAACCACCCCGGCGATCCCTGTGGACTGCCGGGGTGACTGGTGAAATTATTTCCGTTTTGCCAAAACCGCATCGATCTGCTGTTGAATGTATTCTTCGCTGTAACTGTAAGCGCCTACCGAACTACCTAAAACGGCTTCAACATCAGGTACGTTGGTGGTTGCCCATGCTTTGGCTTCATCCGTTGCCATCATTTCGGCAATTTTGGAGGAATAGAACTTCATTTCTTTTTGTTGGGTTTCGGTTATGTAACCGTCACACAGATAATCCTCCCACAAAACGCCGGGGATACCGCCGTTTTCATAAATGGCCTTAAAGCTTTGGAACACCGAAACCTGGGTGTTGACGTAAGCCCCTTTGCAGTTGGCACCGGTCAGGTTGTAGTGGGTACCGTAATTGGAATCGCCGTATTTTTCGTTAATGGCGATATCCCGCATCCGGTTGGATTGCAGCAGAGGCATACTGGTGATACCCAAAGCGGTGGAGGAGGCGATCAGGGTCTCCAGTTCGCTGACGCTGTACGGCAGGGTAACGTAGTCAGAGTGCATGGAAACCGTACCGGAGGCCGCCAACACCTGGGGAATAATGGCACAGCGCCGTTGGCTGTAATACACGTGACGGAAGTGGGAATTGGTGGTGTTGTAGGGAACGATGGCGGTGATGTTGCCCCCCTCGGTGCGGATCCCCATGGTGGCGTTTACACTGGCAGCGCCAATATCGTTGGTGCTGTTGTAGTTCAACATGGTATCCAGTACGGTGGTGTAATTGTCCGTCCGTTCAATGGTGCGGTAAATATCCCAATCATTGATGGCGGTGGACCATTCGGTGAGGGTGGCGGTAATGGACACGTGGCTGTCCCAGCCGTGGTCGTCGCCGGCACCTTCGGTGGGATCGATCTCATCAAAGGAGGTGTAAGAGAAGTCGGAGGAGGAATCGCTCCACGCTTTGTTCAGGGCATCAATGGTGCCGTATTTGGCTTTTAACCAGGTTTGGAAGTTGGCAATGGTGGTTTCGTTTACCTTGTGACGGGCGTTAAAGTCAATACGCATCCAACCACGGGTATCTTCGGTGTTGACAACCACCTTGTTGGAACCGCCGTCTACGTAATAGTTGTCGCCCCAGCGCATGAATTGGTACAATCCCCGCAACCCGTTTGCCAAAGCCAGAATGGGGTCGCCATGGAGCAGGGAGGTGCTGGAGGTGCGAACCGCACGGTCACGGCTGTACCAGTATGCCCCTGTCGTTGTGGTGGTGGAGTTGTAGGGATAGCCGGTATAACCCTCCATGCGCATATCCAGTTTCCGCAGTACGTCCGATACAAAGAAAACGGAGTCTGCATTGTTGCTCACCTTGGATTGAGCGGCGGTGGCAGAGTTCACCGTTTCAATGTTAAAGGCCTCGGTGGTGGTAACCAGGTTAATACCGCAGTCCTTCATATCCAACAACTCGTTGATCTGATCCTCGTTGGCATAGGGGCTCAGTGAGGTGTTGACCCGCATATCACACATGGACTGACTTGCCATGGCAGGGTATTTTGTACCGTCATCCTTAACGATGTAGTTACTGGCGGTTTCGTTCAGTTGAATGGAGATGGAATCGGTTTCCACGTTCAGGGGAATGGTTGCCGATACCATGTTCATGCTGTTGCCCCGCATGAACTTCAGCACCAACCGGTCGCTCCAGGCGGCAGGTTGTACGTACAGCACGTTGTTTTTGCTGGTGTTCAGTTGGGACGGTACCAACCAGGAATCAAAGGAGGTGGTAAATTCTTCATAGGTGTGCAACCAGGTGTTCCGGGTAGGAGTGGACCGGTTCACGGTGTACGATGCACTGCTGTTGTTGGTGACGGTGGGGGTGTTGGAAACGGTAATGGCTTTATTGGCTGTACCGTAGTTATAACCGCCCCAGATCTTTGTGCCCCAATCGTCCTTGGATTGTTCGTTGCGCACCAGGCAGTTGATGGAAATGCTGTATTCCCCGGCGGTCAAACTCATGCCGCTGCTGGAGCCGAAGTAAATATACAGTTCCACCGATTCCCCGGGGTACAGGTCCTCGGTCAAACGGTAGTACAGATTGGCAACCGTCATAACGGTGGTGCCGCTGGCGTTTTTCAGTACGGGTTCAAAGCAAAACGTGCCGTTACCGTCCCCATCCAGAATGGTGTTGCCGGTATTGGTGATCTTAAACTTGAACCAAACGGGTTGACCGGAAGGTACGGTATCGGATTTCACCAGGGAATCCACGTCGTATTGAGGATATTGGGTTCCTTGGGTGTCATTTGTCAACCGGTTGGAAAGGTAAGGACGGTTTTTGGTGTTGTTGGTGGCAGAAACGTATCCTTGGTAATCAAAGGATAAACTGATCTTGCCGGGCAGACACAGATCGTAATAAGAACCGTCCTGATCCTCAAAGGTGGTGGCCTCTACGTATACCGGTGTGGAGGCGTTGGATGCGCCGGTTACCGAATAGGTAACGGGAATCATATCGTAAGCGGTAACGTCGGTGGGTACGGAATAGGTGAGGGTAGTGCCGTCACTCAATTGCAACGTACCGGTGGTTTTATTCGCCACGTTGTATTTGGATTTGTCGCCGCTGTCCATTTCCCGGGACAGGGGGTTGTACACCATACCGCCGTCGTTGTGGATCGTATAGGCGTCGGTAATGGCAGAAGCGGTGGTTTCCCCGTCGATTTCTGCGGCAACCTCATCCATGGTCATATCTTGCCAGGGATTATCCGGGGTGACCGGGTCATCCGACTCCTCCACCGGGAAGGAATCGATGAGACCAACCGCGTATTTGAGAATCAGCAAAGCGTCGCCGGCATCCAGCCGTCCGCTGCCGTCCACGTCCAGGGCTTTTTCGATGGCGTCGCTCACCTGGCGTTTGCCTACGGCTACGGTAAGCACGATCAACGCATCGGCGGCATTGACTTTTGTATCGTTGTTGCCGTCACCGTACACAATAGCGTCGGCACTGGTTTGAGCGGCCGGCGGCAAAATGGCGGTGGTAAACAGTAAGACAAATGCTAAGCATATACATTGCAGTTTTTTCATCGTTGTATGTACCTCCTGAATGTCCTCTTATTCTTGTAGTTTTATTATAAATTACCCAACCGAAGATTGCAATACCAATTTACATTGCGTTTGTAACGAACCGGGCAAAAAAACATCGTATTTTGGTACAAAAAATCCCCGGCAGAACCGTTGCTGCCGGGGAAATGCGTTATGATTAACCAACAGAACTAAAGTAGTTCATGGGGTTTTGAGCGGTGCCGTTTACCCGAATCTCAAAGTGAAGATGGGGTCCGGTGGAACGTCCGGTACTGCCCACGTACCCGATCACGTCGCCTTTGGACACTCGTTGCCCCACATAGGCGGCTTGGGAGGACATATGGGCATACAGGGTAACGTAGTTGTTACCGCCGCTGTTACCGTGGTTGATCATAACGTAATAGCCGTAACCGCCGTCGTTATAATCCACCAGGGAAACCACACCGTCAGCCGCCGCCAAAATGGGTTTGCCGTAGATGTTGGAACCGGCAATATCCACCCCTTTGTGAAGCCGTCCCCAACGGTAGCCGTAACCGGAGGTGATGTAATAATAGCCGGGGGTGGGCCACAGGAATTGAGAACCGTCATAACTCACGTTATCATCGGCGGCGTCCTGGGTAGCGGCCTGGATCTTGGCTTCCAGCGCATCAATTTGTTTTTGGTACGCTTCCACATCCAGTTCCAGTTCTTCCTGTTGATCTTCCAACTTGGCAATGACCGCATTGTAGGACTTCATGGTGTTGCCCAGTTCAGCCCGTTTTTCGTCCACCACCGATTTGATGGAGCGGATCTCATCCTGCTGGGCCTTCACGTCTTCTTCCAGTTGATTGATCTCTTCAATATCAACACGCAACTGATCCATCACCCGGTTGTCATATTCGGTAATGGAGGCCAACAGTTCGTCTTGATACAGGTAATCGGCAAAATCGTCAGCCCCTAACAGCACCGAGAGGGCAGAATCGTTACCGGCAATATACATGGCACGTACCCGAGCCAGGAACATTTCCTTTTTGTCTTCGATCTCCGCCGCTTTTTTGGCTTTGGTGGCTTCCATCTCGTCGATCTTATCCTGCAATTTTTCAATCTGAGCGTTGTACAGGTCAATTTGGCTTTGTACCGTGTCGATCTGTTCTTGCAAAGCGGCTTTCAATGCTTCCTGGTCGTCAATATCGTCCTGCAGGGCGTTGATTTTTGTTTTCAGTTCCGCTTGTTTGGATTCCAGTTCCTTGATCTGGCTTTCATAAGAAGCCGCCCCTACCGTGGGGATCTGCACGATCAGCGAACCGGTGAGCAACAACACCGCAGACATCAGCAAACAAAGGGCTTTTTTGGACAGTTTAGGTAATAGCATTGAACTCACTTCCTTCATGACGCAGGTATTTGCCAATGGAGATCACACTGCCCAGAGAACCGATGAATGCGCCGATGATAACAAAGGCGGCAAACAGGGGCAGGGCAAAGGTGGAGAAGGGAACAAAGGTGGTGATCGCACCAAAGTTTTTGGCAAAGGTACCTTCCGCCAGTTTGTATAACAAATACAGAATACCGGTGGCAGAAACGCCGGCAATGATCCCCAGCAGCATCCCTTCGATCACAAAGGGCAGCCGGATAAACCGGTCGGTGGCACCCACCGCTTTCATAATGTTGATTTCCAGTTTACGGGTGTACATGGTGATCTTGATGGTGTTGGAAACGATCACCAGGGCAATGATCAACAGCAGGGCAATGACCCACACGCCGATAATGTTGATGATGGAACGAATGGCAGTCAGTTTGCTCACCACATCCCGTTGTTGCCGCAAGGTGGCGATGCCGTCAATGCTGCGCAGTTTGATGAGCGTCTGGTCAAATTCCTTCAGATCCTCCATGGTGATCTGGCAACTGTCAGGCAAGGGGTTTTCGTCGGATACCCAGTCAAACAGAGGGGCGTATTCTTCACCCATGGCTTTCTTTTGCCGTTCCAGACCGTCTTCCCGGGAGATAAATTCGCAGGTCTGCACGTTGTCCATGGTTGCGATCTTGTTGGTCAGGGCCTGGGCATCTTCTCTGCTCATATCGTCGTCAAAGAAGGCCAACACCACGTTTTGGTCTTCCACCAGATCCACCGCATTGGAAATGTTGATACTGATTGCGCTCACAATACCGATCATCAGCATACACGCCATCAAAACACCGGCGGAGGCAACCGACATCAGCCGATGGGACCATACGTTGCGAAACCCTTCGCCAAGCAGGTAGTTAAAATTTCTAAGCTTCATTGGTTTCAACCTCCTCCCCGGATTGGTCAGGGGCAATAATGAATCCGTTTTCCAACGAAAGCCCTTCCAGGAGTGACGCATCTTCGGTGATCACCGCATCCGTTTCTTCCGGTTGTTCTTCCGGTTGTTCCTCCGGTTCAACGGCGTTTTTCACTTCTTCAAATACAGCGGATTGCAACGTGCCGGGGGTCTTTTCCGCCGGGGCAAATCCTGCGTTATCCGCCACGATCTGTCCGTTTTCGATCATCACCACACGGTGACCGAAATCCCGTACCAGTTGATGCTCGTGGGTAACCATGATGACGGTGGTACCCCGTTTGTTGATCTCGGTGAGCAGGTCAACGATCTCGTATGCCATGGTGGGGTCTACGTTACCGGTGGGTTCGTCGGCAATGATCATGCTGGGGTTGTTCACCAACGCCCGTGCCAAAGCCACCCGTTGTTGTTCACCGCCGGACAACTCGTCCGGATAGTTCCGGGCTTTGTCATTCAGTCCCACAATATTCAAAGCGTAGGTGACCCGTTTGCGGATGTCTTTTTTGGCGGCGCCAACCACCCGCATGGCAAACGCCACGTTTTCAAACACGGTCATGTTGCGGATCAGCCGGAAATCCTGGAACACAATGCCCATGGTACGGCGAAGTTTGGGGATGTGACGGCGTTTAAGACGGGAGAGTTTAAAATCCCCCACCGTAATTTCCCCTGCATTGGGTTTTTCTTCATGAATGATCAATTTAATAAAGGTGCTTTTACCGGCGCCGGATGCACCCACTACAAACACAAATTCACCTTTGTCGATTTTCAGGTTTACGTCGGCCAGGGCTTTCGTGCCGTTGTCATAGGCCTTGTAAACACCGCGAAATTCAATCAAAGGATTGGCGTTTGCTGTATTCATAGCAACAAATCCTTTCCACTAATATTTAACAGGATTGGCGTTCAGGTATTTGTTTACCATCAATGCGATCTTAAACACGATGGCATGGTCAAATTCCCGCAGATCCAAACCGGTGAGTTTTTTGATTTTTTCCAAACGGTAAACCAGGGTGTTCCGGTGAACGAACAGTTTCCGGGAGGTTTCGGACACGTTCAGGTTGTTGTCAAAGAACCGTTGAATGGTGAACAGGGTCTCCTGGTCTAAACTTTCAATGGAATCCCGTTTGAATACTTCCCGCAGGAAGGTTTCACACAAGGTGGTGGGCAACTGGTAGATCAGACGGGCGATCCCCAGATTGTCGCAACTGACAATGGTTTTTTCATTGTCAAACACTTTACCCACTTCCAGAGCCACGTGGGCTTCCTTAAAGGATTTGGCAAGTTCTTTAATACCGGTCACAATGGTGCCGATCCCCACCACCGCATGGGTGTAGAACTCACTGGCAAGGGTATCCACCAGAGAACGGGCAAGGTTTTCCAGATCCTTGGTTTCAATGTCAGGAGAAACTTCCTTCACCAAAGCCACGTCGGTTTCATTGATGTTGATCACAAAATCCTTGTTCTTTTCGGGGAACAGGTTTTGAATGATCTCAAACACCGAAACGTCGTTTTGCCGGGTGATGCGAATGAGCAATACCACACGGGAACTGTCGGTGTTGAACCGCAACTCTCTTGCTTTCAGGTAAATGTCACCGGGCAGGATGTTGTCCATAATCACGTTTTTAATAAAGTTCGCCCGGTCGTTTTTCTCGTCATAAAATTGCTTGATGGAGGTCAAAGAGACCGACAGCAGGGAGGTGTATTTCAATGCCTGTGCATCGTCCCCGGCAACCAGAACCGCATATTCATGGTAAGAGTCGCCGCCAAAGGCACGCAGGGTGAACCCGCCGATGACCATGGGTTCATCCGAGTGGCACAGTTCCACAAAGTCCACATTCACCGATTCGCCGATGCGGGACAAATCGCTGCAGGCAATGATGGTGGCGTTTTCATCAATAACCCCGACCACACGTTCAATGGATTCCCCCATTTGATGAATGATTCCTTGAAATAGTCTGTTTGACATAAGGTATCTCCCCGTTCTATAAAATGATTTAGCATAAATACAAAGTTATACACCATATATAATACACAATCCAAGGGAATTTTGCAAGGTTTTTGTGGCAAAATGGCAAAAATTTTTTCTCATAATTTGTACATTCTCCCAATTTTCTGTTGCCTATTGCGGAAAAATGACGGTTTTCTGCCTCATTCCTCCCCTAAAAATGCAAAAAAATCACAAAAGCCAAAGGAATTGGAATTTTTTCAAAAAAACACTTGCAATTTGTTTCGGTTTCTGTTATGATACTAAACGCGAGATTTTGCGAAACTATTTTTTTGACTCAGAAAGAGGAGGTGCAGAGAATGGCTAAATGTGATATTTGCGGAAAAGGCGTTACCTTCGGTATTAAGGTATCTCACTCCCACAGACGTTCTAACCGTGCATGGAAACCCAATGTACAACGGGTAAAAGCAATCGTTGACGGCACCCCCTGTCGGATTAACGCCTGCACCCGGTGCTTGCGTTCCGGCAAGGTTACTCGGGCTATCTAAGGGCTTAAACGTGAAAGAAATGAAGTGTAGTACAACTTGTACTGCACTTTTTCTTTTATTGCCCCTTGACATGGATAAATTACTGTGTTATCATGTTAACACGCTAAAGCGATAAATCGAAGGAGCGAGGAATATGGTTTGTCAAAACCCCAATACCGACCGATTGTTTGAGGCGATCCTCACCCTGCAGTCGGTGGAAGAATGTTACCGGTTTTTCTCGGACGCCTGTACCATTAAAGAATTACAGGAGATCTCCGGCAGGTTTCAGGTTGCCTGTGCGCTGATGGCGCAAAAGAATTATCAGCAGATCGCCAAGGAGACTGGGGTTTCAACCACCACCATCAGCCGGGTCAACCGCAGTTTGCAATACGGTAACGACGGGTATCAAATGGCGATCGGCCGATTGAAGGGAGAAGAGCAGAAATGAGATCTTCCATTATCAAAAACGAAGAAAAGGTGCAGTTTCAACTGCGGGAATTATATGAACGATACGGTTACGGCCGTTTTAAGATGAGTAAGTTTGAGGAATACGATCTGTACAGCCGCAACAAAGAGTTTTTGGTGTCTGACGGGGTCATCACCTTTACCGATACCAACGGAAAACTCATGGCGCTGAAGCCGGACGTAACCCTTTCCATCGTGAAAAACACCGCCGATCCGGATGCATTGCACCGGGTGTATTATAATGAAAACGTATACCGGGTGTCGGACAAGACCCACAGTTATAAAGAGATCATGCAGACCGGTCTGGAATGTTTGGGACCGGTGGATGAATACAACCTGTGCGAAGTGGTGCTTCTGGCCGCCAGAAGTTTGGCGGTGATCTCGCCGGACTGCGTACTGAACATCTCCCATCTGGGGGTGGTATCCACCTTGCTGGAACAGCCGGTGTTCAAGGGGATCCGTAAACCGCTGATTGCCGCCATCGGGGAAAAGAACACCCATGAGATCCGCCGGATCTGCCAACAAAAGCAGGTGGATGCCGCCGACGTGGAACTGCTGTGCTTTTTGGCAAGGGCATACGGCCCGGCCCAGGAGATCATTCCTGCCGCCGCAGCCATGACCCATCTGCCCGGTGTGCAGGAGGCGTTGGCAATGTTGCAACGGGTGTGTCAAACGGTGACCGCCATTACCCAGGTGTCGGTGCAGATCGACTTCTCCTTGACCGGTAATATCCATTATTATAACGGATTGGTGTTCCGGGGCTACGTGAAGGGCATTCCCACCGACGTGTTACGGGGGGGACAGTACGACAATCTGATGCAACGGCTGGGCAGAAAGGCAGGCGCCATCGGCTTTGCGGTGTATCTGGATTCCCTGGAACGTATGGATGAAGGGGAACGGTTCGATGCCGACGTTTTGCTGACCTATGAAAACAGCCCGGTGCAGGAGGTTCTTGCCAAAGCGTGTGCCTTGCGGGCAGAGGGCAAAACCGTTGCGGTGCATCGCCATGCGCCGGAAAAAGGAAGATATGAACAGGTGATCTGTTTGGATAAGGGGGCAAATGGAAATGGCTGACTGGTTGAATGTGGCATTGCCCAAAGGACGGTTGGGTGAAAAGGTTTATAAAATGTTTGCCCGTGCCGGGTTTGAGTGTCCCGAAGTGCTGGACGATACCCGGAAACTGATTTTTGAGAACCGGGAAAAAATGGTTCGTTACTTTTGGGTAAAGCCGTCGGACGTTGCCATTTACGTGGAACGGGGCGCCGCCGATATCGGGGTAGCCGGTAAAGATATTTTGCTGGAATACCAGCCGGAAGTGTACGAATTGCTGGATCTGAATACCGGCAAATGCCGGATGGCGGTGGCGGCCAAAAAGGGCTTCCGTGACCGGCCTGACCGCACCCTGCGGGTGGCAACCAAATTTACCCGTATCGCCGCCGATTATTATGCAGGTAAGGGTCGGGATATTGATATCATCAAACTCAACGGTTCCATTGAATTAGCCCCCATTTTAGGGCTTTCGGACGTTATCGTGGATATTGTGGAAACCGGTACCACCTTGCTGGAAAACGATTTGGAACCCATCGAAACGGTGGTTCCCATTTCCGCCCGGTTGATCGCCAATCGCACCGGTTATCAGTTTAAACGCAATGAAGTAGAGGCCGTGGTATCCGGCTTACAAAAGCAGTTGGAGGAAACAGTATGATTCCTATTTTACAATACGGACAAGTGGATGAAAGTGAAATCTTTGCCCGCACCGTTCCCACCGTGAACGTGGAACAAGTGGTGGCAGAGATTTTGGCAAACGTAAAAGCCAACGGCGACCGGGCGGTGAAAGAATACTGCCAACGGTTTGACGGCGCTTATTTAGAAAATTTAGAGGTCACTCCCCAGGAATTTGATGAGGGCTTATCCCAGGTGGATGACGCCTTTTTGGAAATTTTAGAACAAGCCGCAGAGAATATCCGGGCGTTTCACGCCTGCCAAAAACGGGAGGGGTTTGAACTGCGTCAGGAAAACGGCGTTGTTTTGGGACAAAAGGTCATTCCGGTGGAAAAGGCGGGTTTATACGTACCGGGGGGCACAGCCGCCTATCCTTCCACCGTTTTGATGGACAGTATCCCTGCTAAAATCGCCGGTGTGAATGAGATCGTCATGGTAACGCCTCCGGGTAAGGACGGCAAGGTTGCCCCTCCCATTCTGGCCGCCGCCAAAGTGGCAGGCGTAGACCGGGTGTTTAAGGTAGGGGGCGCACAAGCGGTGGCGGCTCTTGCCTTTGGTACGGAAAGCATCCCCAAAGTGGATAAGATCGTAGGACCGGGCAACGCCTTTGTGGCAGAAGCCAAAAAACAGGTGTTCGGTACGGTGTCCATCGACATGATTGCCGGCCCCAGCGAGATTTTGGTGTTGGCAGACGGCAAAGCCAATCCCAAAGTGGTGGCGGCAGATCTGCTTTCCCAAGCGGAACACGATAAATTGGCAACCGCTGTGTTGGTGACAGACAGTTTGCAGTTGGCACAGCAGGTGCAACAGGAATTGGAAGTTCAAATTCCCTTGCTTCCCAGAGCAGAAATTGCCCGGGCGTCTATTGATAACAACGGTAAGATCATCGTCAGCCAGACCTTGGAACGGGGCGTGGATATTGCCAACGCTTTGGCTCCCGAACATCTGGAACTTTGTGTGGATGATCCCTTTGATTATCTGGATCAAATCCGTCACGCCGGTTCCATATTTATGGGGCGTTCCTGCCCCGAAGCGTTGGGGGATTACTTTGCCGGTCCCAACCACACCTTGCCCACCAGCGGCACGGCTCGGTTTTCCAGCCCCTTGTCGGTGGACGATTTTATTAAAAAGACCCAATACATTTATTATACCGAAGATGCCCTGTGTCAAGTGGCGGAAAAGGTGGCAACCTTTGCCCGTCACGAGGGGTTGGAAGCCCATGCCAAAAGCGCGGTGGTTCGGTTGGAGGAGTCCTGTTCATGAGTCGGTTTGTCAGCAGCAGATTATCCGCCCTTACCCCTTATACTCCCGGGGAACAACCGGTGGAACGAAAGTATATCAAACTGAATACCAACGAATCCCCTTACCCCCCTTCGGCAGGTGTGCTTAAAGCAGTGGCGGAGGAAGCCGGTCGGTTGCAACTGTATTCCGACCCGGAATGTAAAGCCCTCACCGCCACCGCCGCCGCCTATTACGGGGTGCAGCCGGATGAGATCTTAATGACCAACGGTTCGGATGAGATCTTGAATTTTGCCTTTATGGCGTACGGCGACCAAAACACCCCTTTCCTCTTTCCGGATATCACCTACGGCTTTTACCCGGTGTTTGCTCAGCTCAACGGCGTACCTTATCGC